>CAKNAD010000225.1 GCA_929200515.1 Candidatus Gorgonimonas leptogorgiae
TAACCTTAAAAATTAGAAGTCTGTGAGATTATATTTAAGCTAAGTTTTTTTCAACTACCACGTGTATAGACAAAAAATGACCTACAAAAGATATATGTTTATTATAAGGTTTGTCTAAAACACTATCATGAGAACATGAGAAATACCCATAATTTTTTCTAGTCTAGTACAAGTAGATGAATTTGGTTAGCTAATTAAAAACCTCGTAGATATAAAAGGTATACATGTTGCAGTTGTTGATCGTGTTATTTGTCTGATCATAATAAAAAAACAAATTTTTTATAGTGCATTATATTAATATAGGTTGTCAATGCATAAGTTCTAGGCTAGTATGATATTAATTACCTTAAATAGAGAGTCATGCCATGAAATATAAATTTTGCTGGTTGTATTTTGCTATTATTTATTTACAAATATTTTCTTCGTTATCTGTTTATGCTCATTGCCAGTTACCTTGTGGCATTTATGATGATCATGCAAGAGTGAAAATGATGCTTGAAGATTCTGATCTTATTACTAAAGCTATCAAAGAAATAGAAGAGCTTGCTAAAAATAACGATACTATCTCAAAAGCTCAACTAATTCGCTGGGTAATAAATAAAGAGAAACATGCTAATCATATTATTGAAATAATTAATGATTATTTTTTAACTCAAAGAATTAAGCCTACACAAAAAGATTATCAAGAACGTTTAGCAAAGCATCATGCGATTATACTTACAGCGGTAACTGCTAAACAAAAGATTGATAGCGATACAGCAACGGCATTACACCATGCTATATCAGCTTTATTATCTTATTATCCTGAAGAGCATCAAGAGCATCATCACCATTAAGTTTATAAAATTAATAGAGCAATTACCTTTCAGTAAAAGCAGTTTGTTTTGCTCTTAAAATAGGTTTAAGAATATAATCCATAAAAGTTTTTTTGCCAGTTATAATATCTACTGTGCCACGCATACCAGGAATTATATCCAACTGCTTGTTAGCTATTTGTAAAAAGTTATTATCTGTTATGACATTAACCAGATAATAACTATTACCTTTTTCATCTTCATGAGTATCAGCACTTATATGCTCGACTTTACCTTTTAGACCACCATAAATTGCAAAATCATATGCGGTTAACTTAACAACTGCAGGCATCCCTTCTGTTAAAAAACCAATATCTTTAGGGTTAACCTGTACTTCAACTAGCAAGTTGTTTTCAACAGGAACTATTTCCATTAAGCTCATTCCCGGTTGAGCAACTCCGCCTTCTGTACTAATGAATATTTTTTTAATAATACCATTCATAGGGGATCTAACTAAAGTTCTTTCTAGTTGATCTTCTAAAGAAAGAGTATTTTGACGTAGTTGATCTAGGTTAACCGCTGTTTCTTTTATTTCTTCTGATAATTCAGAACGAAAATTTAATTTTAGTTCATTTAGTTTAGATTTTGCTTCTTGATGTATAGAATCTAGCTTAGGTATGCTAAGTTTTACTTGATTCTTATCACGCTCTATTTCTGTAGCACGTTGTTGCAATTGTAAGAATTCAACTCGCGAAACAACTCCTTCTTCTAATAAAGGCTTAGTAAGATTAATTTCGCTTTCAATTAAGCTATAGCTTTTTTCGAGAAATTGTAACTGAGATTTAGCAGAATCAACTTCATACTGTGCTTGATGTATTTGTCTATTAAGTATATCTTGTTCAGCCTGAAAACTTTGCTTGCGGTTATTATAGATAGTGGTTTCACGTTCTATATAATCAGCATATTTATTTAACTCTTTTGGAAATCGAAGTTCAGAACTATTTATTTCTGCTTCTAGTCGTGAAATTTTAGCTAAGTCACTAAAATATTCAAATGATTTTTCATGGAATGAAGAGCTAAATCTAGTGTTATCTAGTTGTGCTAAAGGCTGATTAGCTTTAACAATATCTCCTTCTTTTACAAACAATTTTTTTAAAATACCTCCTTCTAAGTTTTGTATCACTTGAATTTTAGAAGATGGTATTATTATACCTTCGCCACGGGTTATTTCTTCTATTGTAGAGAAATTTGCCCATAATACCGCTGCAATAAGAAAAGCAAATAATGTATAAATTATTAAGCTTCCACCTGTGGAAGGTTTAATCAGTACTGATGCTGATGAGTCAGAGATGTATTCTAATTCATCTTGATCTATTGCTTCAGCATTGTGGTTATTTACAGGTTGCTCAGTATTTTTCAACTGTTGAGTATTATCTTTAGGAAGCATTTGGTTTTGCTTTGAATCTTGATGTTTCGTATTTTGTCTATTATCTTGATGCGTATTATCTGCCTGTTGTTGCTTTTTAGTATCTTTAGTCATGGTTTTATTCCTAGTTTATTTTTAACTTGCCTTGTTTTAATGCTTCATGTATTTGTTGTTTTGCACCATCAGCTACAACTTTTCCATGATCCATGACAATTAATCTATCTACTAAATCTAACATTGAAGATTTATGGGTCACCAAAATAACAGTTTTATCTTTGCAAAATTCTTTTAACCGTTTACGTATTTGTACTTCAGAAGTATTATCCATTGAGCTTGATGGTTCATCTAATAAAATTATTGGTGGGTCTAAAAGTATTGCTCTAGCTAAAGCAATTGATTGTCGTTGTCCTCCAGATAAATTACTGCCTCTTTCTGCAACTATCATATCTAAACCATTAGGGTGTTTATCTGTAAATCCACTCACTCCAGAAATCTGGGCTGCTTTTAACACTTTTTCATCATCTATATGGTCGGCACCAAATTTAATATTATCGCGAATGCTGCCATAAAATAGATGAATATCTTGTGACATATAGCCAATATTAGATCTTAAAGTTATAGGGTTTATTTGATTGATATCTATGCCATCGATGAGCAAGGAGCCTTCAGAAGGGTCATAAAGGTTTAATAGTAATTTTTGTATTGTAGTTTTTCCAGAACCAACTCTACCAATTATACCGATCTTTTCACCTGATTTAACGGTTATAGAAATGTTTTTTAAAATTTTTGATTCTTGATCAGGATAAGCAAAATCTACAGCTTCAAATTGTATATCCCCTTTTAAATTGGCTCTACTAATATAGCTTTTAGTATCGTCTCTTTCACTAGGTAAATTCATAATATCATTTAAACTAGTTAAGCTAGCTTTTGATTGATTATATCTAGTTGCTAATCCAGCTATTTGTGCCATTGGTGCCAAGCATCTTCCTGTCAGCATTACTGTGGCTATTAATCCGCCCATAGAAAGCTCTCCTTCTGCTATTAAATACACACCAAATACGATGCAACATACATTAGCAACTTGCTGTATAAATGCACTGAACATGGTAGCCGAGCTAGTAATTAATTTAGTTTTACTGCTACAATGTGCTATATGGCTAACTGCTTTTTCCCATTTGTATTGAATAGAGCTTTCAGCCTGATTTATTTTAACTGCTTCTAATCCTGACAAGCTTTCAATTAAAGTAGCATTTTTTTGGGCACTAGATCTGATACTTTCTTCTATTGATGCTTTAAGTGGAGACTGTATTATAAAGCTATATAAACCTATAATTATCATACTCACAAGAGGAACTAAGGCTAAATTGCCAGATAATATAAAAATAATAGCTAGTATTACTAAGGTAAATGGTAAATCTACTAGAGTAGTAATAGTTGTTGAAGTTATAAAATCTCTAATACTTTCAAAATCTTGCAAATTACGAGCAAATGATCCTACAGAATTTGGCTTTGCCTTCATTTTTAAGCCTAAAACTTTCTCCATAATTTTTGAAGATAAGATAACATCTGACTTTTTACCAGCTAAATCAATAAAATAACTTCGTAGCATTTTTAATATAAAATCAAAAACATAGGCTACAGCAACACCAATAGCTAAGAACCATAAAGTCTCAAATGCTAGGTTAGGTACTACACGGTCATATACATTCATTACAAATAATGGATTAAGCACCACAAATAAGTTTATTAATAAAGAAGCTATTAATACATCTCTATATATTTTCCATGATTTCAGAATAGTGCCCCAAAACCAATGACCAGTTTTAACATCTAATGAGGCTTTAGTTCTGCTATCGTATTTTTGGTCTTCTTTAATATAGATTACATATCCAGAGTAAAATTTTTGTAATTTTTCCATGCTTACAGTTTGTACAACATCGCTAAGTTCAGGGACAATGATTTTAGCTGTGTTTTCTTTATTATTTACATTTACTAGGATACAAGCATTTTTATTTTTAAGTAGCAATATAGCAGGTAACACTAAATCAGGTATTTTAGCTAAACAGCGTTTTTTTAATTTGCTAGAAAAACCAGCTCTTTGAGCTGATCTTATAGCATTATCTACACTGAGTTTACCTTGTTCCAATGGCAAGCCATTTTTTAATGATTCTTTAGATGCGCTAGCTCCATAACTTTTTATAATTGTAGTTAAGCATTCTAATAGTGGGTCTATATTATCGTTGCTTTGATTTTCAAAGCTCCAAGAATTTTTGAGAATATTAGCATCTATAGCATGATTCATAGATCAAACCTACCTTGTTAACAATAAAAATAATATCCTTGCTAATATCGGTCATTATTTATTGTATTAAATGCTTTTTAATTATGCAGTGCCAAATTTATATGCATAATATGTAACTTTGGAGTTATACAAAAATTACATATTAATAAGATATAAATTTGTTCTATACTACATATATACACGTAGCAGATGAAAATGCTAGGTTTCAGGGCTAAGTAAAATGGTTTA
>CAKNAD010000226.1 GCA_929200515.1 Candidatus Gorgonimonas leptogorgiae
TATTTTGCCTTGAATTAAACCATTTTACTTAGCCCTGAAACCTAGCATTTTCATCAGTCACGTGTATATACCTTCTACTTGAAGGCGTATATATAATATTATTTTACTATTCGAAGATGAGATTTCTTTTTATTTTTAGGCTTATCTTTTTTATTTTCAGAGATGCTAGAAGATTCTACAATTGTATTTTTATCTAATCGCTTAGCGTCATCATAGTCAATGGTAAAGCTCATACCTTCAGCAACATTTTCTTCTGCATAGATTGTTTTTATAGCACATATAGGAAATGTTACTGTATGAGCAACACCGTTAAAACTAGCCTGAAACTCCATGTATTCTAATCCTATATTTAGATCACGTGTTGCTTGCTCAGAGATATTAAAGGCGATCTGATTTTGATAGATATACTCAGATGGAACATTGACATTAGGAAAACCAGTATCAATTAATATATGAGGTGTTAATTTATTGTCATTTATCCACTGATATATTGCTTTTATTAAATAAGGTTTCTTACTAGTCATAACAAATGCCTCATTAAAATTGGGTTATATGCTTTTTTAATATTGATGTGAAAAATTTAATCTCTTACATCTTTTTCTAATTCAGAAAGACTTTCTTTGAAAGACCGACGCTCAAATAATCTGTCAGCATATGCACTGATAGACTTAGCATGTTTTTCAATATCAATTCCTAAAGCTGGCAGTCGCCATAATATAGGAGCCATACAGCAGTCTAGTAATGTAAAATCATCACTCATAAAGTACTCTTTCTCAGCAAATAAAGAATTTACAGAAGATAAGCTATCAATCAGTTCTTTACGAGCTCTTTGTGCTGGAGTAGGCTTGGTTTTAGGATTTAAAATGATATCAACAGGCTTGCACCAGTCATTCTGAATTCTATGAATTAGCAACCTAATTTTTGCTCGGTTAACAGGGTATACAGGCAATAATGGTGGATGAGGAAAGCGTTCATCTAAATATTCCATCATTATGTTTGGCTCATACAAAACCAAACCTCTATCAATTAACGTTGGTAAATTATTGTAAGGATTTATATCGCTTAAAATATCTGGCATGGCATTTGGATCGATATCTTTTATATCTACGGTAACACTTTTTTCTAAAAGAACTATACGAACTCTATGCGAATAATGATCTAATGGATCTGAAAAAAAGATCATAGAAGATTTTTTGGCTAATAATGCCATAACCTAACCTCTTATAATTAATATAACTTAAAATAAAGCAGTTATTTATAAAAATGAAAATTTATACGTATCTTAAACAAGATAGGAAAGTGTAAAATTATAATAAATAGACACTATCAACTGTATGCAATAGGTTGCATTGTACTACAAATAGTCTTTAAAGTCTAGTAATTATCTTGTTTTATATGTTAAATATTATATATTTTTAATATTTACCTTAATATATGGGCTTTATTAATAGATATCAATATGTACACCTGCAAATAGAAAGTGTATAGTTTTAGAAGCTGTATAATGTTTTAGCTAAGATTAAAGCTTGTTGTTTAGCTATAAGCTCTGTATCTTGATGTTTATAGTATTTACGATTTAATAAGTATTAGCAATAAATAGGGGTCTATACACTTTAAATTAAAAGACATATAAGCTTACGTAGAAAATAATATGAGAGGTAGAGTATGATAAGCAGCATAACAAACTATATACATTCTTTTATTGATAACAATAATATTCAAGCAACTATAACAGAAAATAGAGTAGAAAACTCACAACAACACAATAATAACCATACAAACCCAGATACTGAAAGCTCAACAGTTATAGCTACAGTTTTAAACAGACAAATTGTTGCTGACAATAACCTTAAAAATAAAATTGACTTTGAAAGAGATTCAATTTTTTTAACTAAAGACGACCTATTGCCAAATCAACATAGCTTGCATACAAATAATAATCAAATAGATATAGAAGATTATGAGATTATATATCATAATCAAGTTGAGGAAAACTCTCATAATAATTATGAGTATTTTCCTATTAGGTATATAAATGTCATATATACTAAAATATATAATAATTATTATGTTGCTAGTTTTAGTAGTTTTATTAAAGATAATTATGATTTTATTTTCGCAAATAATTATGGTATTGATGAAATAAATTCATTATTAGATAGCTATAGTAGCAATACATATCTAGATAAAAATACAATAACTAAACTTAGTAAATTAAATGAAAATTATTTTTATACTTTATTAATTAGTCAAATTATTTCAAAAAAACCTAATAACTTCGATTGTATTAAGCATATATCTTCTTTATACATCCATGTAAAAAATAACCATAATAATTCAAACGATAACTCCAAAAATGTTAAAAGACTTTTATATCTATTAATTACGTCGCTAAATCATGCAATTAAAGAGGTTGCAAATACTCTAATTACTGAAAAAAGTATTAACCAGCTAACTAAATCTTTATCGCAAGATTTTATAGAATATTCTGAAGACAAAATAACTTATGAAGATATTAAAGATCAATTTATCAAGGATGCTATACGTCCGCCTAATATTAACATTCAGTTACTTTTAGAAGGTGAGACAGTTTGGAGTGATTCTACAGAAGAAGTCCAAAAGCTAAACTCATTAATAGAGAACGAAAAAAATCACATAGAAAAATATCGTAAAGGAGAGCAGCTATTTACACTTTATGAAGAAAATATAAATAAGTTGTTATCGCATATAAATTCTGATATCAAAGAAGATTTAATTAGTATACTGCTTACAGAATTAACACAGGCAGGTGCTGCTATTCATAGTAATATTATGGTATCTATTCAACAAAAGTTGTGTGATCAAATATTATCTCTGCCAGCTAATTATAGTTATGCATCGATAAAACAATATAAAAGAATAAATATTATAAAAATAGAAAACGGTAATTTAATTATGACAATATCTTTAACTATGTTTCCTGGATTATTTATTCAAGGACCTATAGGAGATGAAATAATAGTAAAACAACCTGTAAATATAACGCTAGATTTACTATTAGATAGTCAAGATGCTAAAAATAGTAAATATGCGAATATTCATGTTTCTTTGGTAAAACCTTAGATCCTTTATAGTTAACTTAACTTCTGTAATACGGATTCACATATACCCCATTACTTTTATAATAACCATTTACAGGTTTTGTTTTAACTCGGCCAGTTTTGTTGCTAGTTTCTCCAAAAGAAGAAGGCGTTATCTGTATTCTACTATCTTTATAGTAGCTTTTTGTGCTCGTCCTGTTGCTAGTACCTGTAGATGAATTAAAACTTGAATAACTTTGTTTTTGCATTGATTTATTTTTATATGTATGATGTTGAGAAAAAACACTCACTGAAAATAACATTACAATAGATATAACTAGAACTCGTATAGTTTTCATTTTTTAGCCCATTTTAAAATAAATTAACTTATCTAACCTAGAATAACTAGATCAAATACCCTTTGATAAAATCAAAAAACATAAATTAAATCACAGGTACTTTTATCTAAAAAAATATAGCAAAATACGGCCTTTTAACTGTAATATCTATAAGTGTTTTTGTCAAAAAATAAAACGACTATTTTTTAATATCATATAATATAAATTTAATAAAATATCTTTTTATACTATCTTTTAAGTGTTTTTTTATTAAAAAAAACATTTCATTTTAGGAGTTAATGTGTTTAATTTTATATTTTTAAATTATTTTAAAAAACAATCAGTATTTTGTGTTTTATTATTTATTATTACTAATTTTAACTTATCACAAGCTAATACAGTTATAGCTAATAATTCAGACAATAGTTATAAAAATAAGATATATTCTAATTTTAACTATATAGACATAAATTCAGATATAAACATTATGTTATATGGTATAGGTATGGAAACTAAGGTAAGTAACAATGCAGAAATACTCTGTGGTTATACAACAGGTAATTTGCACTTAAAAAAAATAAACAAGCAAAAATCTGCTGATAAATCACAAATCGTAACTTTAAGTTTGAAACAACATTATAATGATTTTGTCTTACAATATGATTTTAGTTATGCGCATATAGTTGGTAACTTTAAAATGGTACAAAATAAGACATATCATAGCATTACTGGCGACACAAATACTACAGTTTTTACTATTAATTTAGGTAAAAATTTTGCGCTTAACGATAACTTATACTTATTTCCTAAATGTAGTGTTGTTTTTGATAAGGTGGAAACTAAAATAGAAATAGAAACTGCAGAAGGTTTACAAAAACAGTCGTATACTGCTCAAGACTTCATTATAATACCAGAGCTAGTAGTAGCTTCTGAGTTATTGTTAACAAATATAAAATTAAATCCCGAAATTAGTTTCAGTTACTTATTTGATACCAGCGATTCTTCCCACAATAAACTCAATATAAAACCTAAAATTATCATGGCTATTAATCGGTTTTATGCCTCTATGGAGGCAAAGTCTATTACTGAAAGCCACGGTAGAAGCTTTTTGATAAAACTTGGAGTTTTGTTTTAACTGTCATCCGCTAAAAATAAGCTATACTTAAATATTGTTTGCTTAAAATAAACTTGAATGTTAATGCTTTATTTATTTGAGAGGTTAATGTGTTTAATTTTAGTTTTTTAAAATGTTATCAAAAAAAAGTAATATTTTGTGTTTCTGTATTTGTTGTTGCTACTAATTTTAGTTTATCTCAAGCTAGT
>CAKNAD010000227.1 GCA_929200515.1 Candidatus Gorgonimonas leptogorgiae
TTTCCGGATTCAATAAATTTGTCAAGCTCTTTATCCGTAGATTTTTTTTGTATTTTCTTTATATCTTGATTAGAAAAACCACGAAAGCCAGCATGAGACCCATAAGTCATAGATTGTACTACTGTTGGAAGATTAAACATCTTTCTTATTTCAAGGCGAGCTTTAAGTATATTTTCAATTTGATCCCCCCTATATTTCCTTGATATTGAATCTGCCAAGCCTATTATCATGTTATGTTTCATTGCAGCCCTAATTTTTGTAAGATCTTCACTTTCTTGAGCTTCTTTTTGTAGTACAAGCATAAACAAATCATCTAAAGCTAGTATGGTTCTATCCTCACAACTAGATACACTATACTCCACTATTTCCAATGCAGTTTTTTTTATGGTTGGATCTGTTTCTTTTTTAAATAAGGGCAATATTCGTAATATTTGCTCGGCCAACAACTTTTTATTTTTACTTCGGTAATCTTTGGTTTCTCTTATTTTTCTTAAAAAAGCTAATAGATGCTTTTTATCTCTTTCAGCTAAATCTTCGTCTATATAAGAAAAGGTTGTTGCATCTTTGTATCCTGCAAGCTTTGCAAAATGTTCAATCTCTAAGTGTATATCTAGTTGTTTGCAGTTTTTGACTGTAACATTTCCATTTATTTTAATATTAGGTGATTGTATCTTTCGTAAACTATCGCATGATTCAAATAATAAATTTTTTAAAACAGTAATCTTACTAATAAATTCTTCTATAGGACAAGCAGTTACACTAAGATTTTTTACTGTTAAATTATCAGGAAAAGATATAAATTTTTTATTATTTATTAGAGTTAGATTTTCAGTAACTGTATTTGGATGTATTTGAGCAAAATTCTCACATTTTTTTATTATAAGGTTTTTATAATTACCAGGTAAAAGCTCCCTAAAGCTTTTGCATGTGCTTATATAAACATTACAAGCGATTGTAGCAGGCAAGTCTACAAATGATGGACATCTTTCTATGCTTAGTTTATCTTGTATCTCTAACACTCCTTGTTTGTAGTCCCTCATTCTAAAAGTTTCACAATGTACTATAGTAGCGTTCCCTGTAACTGTAAAATCGTGTGGTAAATATTTTAATTCTAAAGAATGTTTTATTGTGAAATCACCTAAAATTTTTACATGTTGAGGTAAATATTTATAAGGATAATAATCTAGATTTACGTTACCAGTTACTACATAAAGCACATTGTTAGAAGATTCACCTCGTTTAAGTAGGTTTTCAAATTCTATATTAGTTAATTCTTTTGTCTCTGTTGCTTCAATATAATTATCTTCTACATCTGTAGTAACAGTTTTATAATCTACTCTATAGAGCTCTGACATATCAATTGGCTCTTTAGTACAAGGATTAGTACCATTTTTTTTATACCATTTTAAAAAGGCATCATATGAATAATAATATCCTTTGTATTCAACCATCTCATCATAAAAACCTCCATGAATTCTGCACTCTGGTTGTGCATCTGCATAAACAACTGGCAACTTATAATAAGCTAAATCCTTTTCAATTTGTAGCCAATTAATATCACCAGACTCTATAAAATTTGTAGTTATTTTCTCATTATTAAAAATTACTTTAAATTTTAAATATTCTTCTGAAGAAAAACTAAAGTTACTATAATAACAATACCTAGAGCTTATTCCAATTGGCAAGCCAAATAGTTCTCTTAATTTTATGCGAGATAGAAATCTATTATTAATTATATTTCCTCCATGTGTCCTTGCCATCGAATCAGATATTTCTATCATCATTTGGTGTTTTATTGTAGCTCTAATTTTTGTAATATCTCCACTTTCTTGAGCTTTTTTTTGTTTTACAAGCATAAGCATATTATCAAAATCTAATATGGTTTCCTGACCACTATCATAATTATTTCTCACTATTTTCATTGCCTTTTTTATTATGTTTGGATCTGTTTCTTCTTGAAATAATGTTAAAATGCTAATTACTTTCTTACTCATCCACTCTCTATTTCCAAACTTATAATCTGTAGTTAATGCTATTCTTCTTAAAAATACGGCTAGATTGTTTTTATCAGTTTCAGATAATTTTTGGCTTATATAAGGATAAGTTATTTGACCGCTACAGTTTCCCGCATGTAAATAAGACTCAATTATAGACTCTATACCAAATATTTTGTGATCTATATTTCCTATATTTAGTAATACCAATTTTACAGACTTTGGAAGATAAATTTTGTTATAATATCCTAAAATTTTCATAGATCTTAACAAGCCATCAGACTTAGGACTACAGATCCATCTTGGCCAAGAATGTAATTTATTTATATTTTTTATTAATTGTTGACAACAATCTATTATAATATCCCCCTCCAGCTTAACATTAGAAGAGTGTATATTTTTTAAACTATTGCATGATATTATACTAAGATTTTTTACTGTTAGATTGTTTGGAAGAGAAGTAAAATTATTGTTGTTATTTAATATTAAATCTCCAGTAACTACATTTGATTGTATAGTAGAAAAACGATTACAATGTTCAATTTTAAGATTTTGATAATTTCCTGCTAAAAGCTTTTTAAAGTTTTTGCAATTGATGATATTAACATCATTGTTAATTTCAGCTGGCAAGTATGAAAACGAATCGCAATTATTTAGCGTTATCGCCCCTTTTATTCCCGATATTTTTTTTTCTGAATTGATAAAATTAAAGCTGTTACAGTTGCGGGCTATTGATTTTCCCTTGATATTATAAAATACTTCATTAGAAAATGTGCCTTTTTGGACTATTTGTTCAAATTCTATATTGCTTAATTCTTTTTTTTCTATCGGTTCAATATAACTCTTAGCTATTTTTCTAGTAGTTATTTTTATGTCACGCTTGAATGTAATTAAGTCTTTAATCCATTTAATACCATCGATAATTTTTTGCACAAAACGTCTAGACCAGCTTTTTTTAGTGGGTTGTTGAGGCGGTAAGTTATCTTCAGGTTTTAGCTGCTGTAGTTGGTCAGTTGAGGTTTTATGGCTCCCTACTTTATTATCCATAAACATACCTTTAAAAATATATAAAATTCCAATATTTAAAGTATAGCCATAGATTTTACTCTTTATGGAAGTTTAAAAATACCTCTTATGTCAAGAAGAGCTCAAAGTATATTATTGTATAAAAAGTGATTTATTTGAATAGATATTTAACACAAATAATGGTATAATATCCCATTACAGTTGATATATGGTGTTTAAAGGAGGTTAAAGTATGTGTATTCCTGTATCTTATAATGAAGTAAATTACTTAAATTATCCTAAATGTAATAGCAATAATACTCAAGAAACAGTAAGTAATTATACTAAAAACACTGACACTTTACCACAGCAAAAAAATTTAAACGATTATACAATAAACACAGAAAAAGAACACAAATTAAAAAAATTAACAGCTTTTCTATTCACTGCCATAAAATATTTTGTCTGTATGGCTTTTTTTCCTATAACAATTATTGTTCTTGTTATTATCAAGCTAACTTCATCAAAATCTAATGAAAGCACATTGGTGGAGTCGAGCATCAATGAAAAGTCAATGGAAGATGCTTATAATCAAATGTTTAACAGTCGCCGATTCAATGACATGAAAATGTCTAAAAGTAGCTTGTTCAGTGAAATCAAAGAAATACAAAATAACAATATAATGGCTATAGAAAAAAGAGATTTTTTATCTAAATTATTTATAAAAGATATAGAAGATGAACTAGGTGAAATATCAGAAGAAGAACAACAGATAATAGAAGCAATAAAAGCCTTACCAAGCTTCAAGTTTCAACACCAGTCCTACCAAAAACTTGTAAATAATAATACATTAACAATCTATTCTAGAGATAAAGTCGCACTAATCAATACAAACAAAAAAATAGGTTTAGCTAATAGTTGGGCTGATGCAAACATAAAAAATACTGATTTTGTGTTTTTCAGTGTTGATTTCTCTGGCTCTAGTATCGAAACTCCTCCTACAATAATAACTCATGCCAGAATTTTTTATGGTACAAATAGCTATGTAATACCAGAAAATATAATTGGTAAAAATGGATATTTTACATTAGTAGATCACGCCACTGGTTTAATTGATCTACATAATGGTATAACTACGAATGTTTTTTATGATAATGATATGACAGCATTATCTTGGTTGTTTGCGCAGTGTGCTAGTCGAATAAAATCGTCTAAATATTCCTTAACACCGATGTTTTCTCCAGAAGATATAAGATTAGGAATGGCGTTATATATAATAAAGGCACTTCGTCAAGTAGATAATGCAATTAATGACCCTAAAGTAATTGCTGATTATCAAGCAGATATTAATACTACAGCAAGAAATTACAGAAAAGTAGCTAATGCTTCTGAAGCATATAAAGTAGCCAGAGATATTTTGCTTAATCAACGTGCTAAATTTATGA
This sequence comes from Candidatus Gorgonimonas leptogorgiae, assembly GCA_929200515.1. Lineage (GTDB taxonomy): Bacteria > Pseudomonadota > Gammaproteobacteria > Pseudomonadales > Endozoicomonadaceae > CAKMZJ01. Next base: position 4,445 of record CAKNAD010000227.1, read on the forward strand.
AGTATCTTTTAGAAAGAACAGAAAACCAAAATCAATTATTAAATGCAATACTTAATTTAGAATATCATGCTCCAGTAGTGGTAAAGCTCAATCCTGGAGAATATGCAGAGCATAAAGTAGCTGATTTAACTTAGCCCTGAAACCTAGCATTTCCAACTGCCACGTGTATATAGTTTGTGGGTGAAGTGTAGTGGCGAGGAGATCAAAAAAAATCTAGGTAGTGTTCACAAATCTGTGTCATATGTTAAACTATAACTCTTTATGAGGTAA
>CAKNAD010000228.1 GCA_929200515.1 Candidatus Gorgonimonas leptogorgiae
AACTTAGCTCAAATATAATCTCACAGACTTCTAATTTTTAAGGTTACTGTCAGGTTAGGTTTGAGCTACTACATCTAATGGGTGCACAATTTACTTCTCTCCTAGAGCTTCAGACATCAATCATTTTTTAGTGATATAGCTATAGGCACTATATCTGGCCTAGGATCACAGGTATACGAACTCTCTTTGTTAGCTTTAGTAAAAATTTTAGCTTAATTTTTTTCTATATTAGCAGTAAAATCATCTTGAAGTTCTTTTATTTTAATATTCATAAGTTGTAAAAATTCTGTTGTACTATTATTAGCTAGCATAATAGAATGTAAATGATAATACTGAAAGTCAATAAACATTCTTATCATATCTTCAGGAGATATTGTTTTATTTTTTTGTAATTTTTTTATATCTTTTTTTAACTCTTTGTTGTGTTTTTTCATTAAATTATATAATTCTATAGAATTTTTCTTCTGATTATTCATTATAGTTGAAACTTGTTCGCGCTTAGTTCGTAGTCGAGGGTTAACCATTCCAAAAAATAACCCAGTTTTTTCTGGTTTGCCTAATTTTATATCTAACATTCTTTTTTTATGTCTATAATTGCTAAATTTATCTTCCATATTGTTCATAATTAGGCTGAAAAAAAATGCATAATATCCGTGGATTGCTACATCAAAATTTATAAACTGTGCTTTAATGACATCGCCTACATTATGCAGTTGATTGTGACGAATTAAATCTGTTAAATAAACTCTAACGCTATACCATAGTGAACTTGCTGTTCTATCAATAAGCAGATCTTTAGAGATAGATAACACATTTTGTAAGCTATTTTTTATTATGGTTTTAGCATTCATTTGTTCTGTGTGTTTTTGTTTAAAATTATCTAACTCATTTACATCAGTATTTACACTAAAAAGACTAATCAGGTTTATTTTTTTTTCTAGCTTTTTTGAATCTACAACTTTATCGATACTTTGTTGTTGTTCTGCTTCAGACATATTACTAAAAATATCATTTAATTTAGGAAGAAATACTTTTTCAAATTGAGTTGTATTGTGCTCAAGTTCTTTTATTTCTAAAAAGTACATGCTTTCATATAGTTGTAGGTATTCATCTATATTTTGTTGTTTGATCTTTATTTTTTCTTGTAATTTAAGTGTATCAATTTCATTTGGTAAACTTTTTGAATCTTTACTATTTATTAACGTTATTTGTTGTTGTGATTTCTCTATTTCTGAATATAGGTTATGCATTTCATCAAAATATATGGTATTAAACAGAAAAGTATAATGCTCTCTTAATTTTTTTATTATTTCAACTTCTTCAGTTGATAATTCCTTATTACTATTTACTATTTCTATACCTCTATCTAAGTTTTTTTTTATATAGTTATTTGCTCTTGCAACAAATATTCTATTTTTACAAAAAGGAATAACTGCATATAAAATTGGAATCAAAACTAGAATAGATAGACTAATTATTGAATAAATATGCATATAGCAAATAGCTGGGATAATAAAAAACATTAAAGAATCGAAGAGAATACTAAAAAGTATCATAACTTTTTTATAACGATTTTTAAATAATACAGATCTTTTTAGTCTATTTAAAACATCTTTTGTTGATGATTTACCAGCAGTAGTTTCTTGTATGTAGGATATGTCTGTTTCATCAAGATAGACATCAGAATTATCAACTTGTATTATATCGAAAGTTGTTTCATCTGCATCATCGATTATTTCTGTATCATGCTCAATATTTTGTTGCTGCTCCTGTTGAAAATTATTCCTTAAAGAGTTTTTTATTTGTACAATATCTTCAAATGATATTTTAGATAAATCTTCTATATTTAAAGATTTAGTTATTCTAAACACCTGTGCTAAACTATCTTCTAATTTAGTTTCATCAGTATTAACGAATTTTAGTGCTAAATAAGGAAATAGCTTGTAAATTACATATTTTGTAGGAATTTTTTGTTTAGCTTTAAGAAAATCATAGGCAGTAGCATCTGGATTTTTTATTAAGTATTTATTTTTTATTAAATATTCTTTGGCTATATAGCTGAATTCTTTATGACTGCTTACGCTTAAAAAATGATCTATTTTGTCTATTTTTCTTGCTTCTATATCAAGATCATCAGAATGATTTTGCAATAAACTTTCATCTTCATGTTGTGCTGACAATAAGACTTTCTCGTGACCTTTGTTTTTAATGTTTTTTGTGTTGGGTTGTTTGTTATCATTCAGTTTATCTGTATCAGAACCTCTTGTTGGATCTAATGGTGACACAACTGCATCCCCCTGAAGTATTTCATAATGTATAGTGTTTTAAATAAAATTATAGCTCATAAATACAAGTTTACAGTAACTAATAAAGTATAAATTACTTTATGGGTTGAAAATATATTAGATAATCCCTATATATGTTTAATCTATAAGTAATTAAGTTGTATCTAGAGAATGCTACAACATACAACTTTTAGAAAACTCAGAATCTTTAGGCTAGATAATTTTATACGCCTTTAGAAAGCGTATATATAGACAAATGCAAGGTTATAGCACATGAGTAATCAGAATAAGGAAACTCTTGGGTTTCAAACAGAGGTTAAACAACTTCTAGATTTAATGATACATTCATTATATTCTAATAAAGAAATTTTTTTACGTGAATTAATATCCAACGCTTCAGATGCCGCAGACAAACTGAGGTTTGAAGCTTTACATAATAAAGAATTTGCTAAGCAGGATCCTAATTTAGCAATAAAAATATCGTTTGATAAAGACGCAAACACTATACAAATAGCAGATAACGGCATAGGTATGTCACGTAACGATGCTATTAAGCACTTAGGAACTATAGCAAAATCTGGTACCTCCGACTTCCTTAAAAGATTAACAGGAGATCAAAAGAAAGACTCCCAGCTAATAGGTAAGTTTGGTGTTGGTTTTTACTCTTCTTTTATTGTGGCAGATAAAGTAACTGTAGAAACATTAAAGGCTGGTGAAACTGAAGCAGTAAAATGGGAGTCTGACGGCTCAGGAGAGTTTACTATTGAAACAATTAGTAAGCCATCTAGAGGCACAACTATAACTCTACACCTTAAGTCAGAAGCTAATGAATTCGCAGATGATTGGCGTTTAAGATCAATAATTCGCAAATATTCTGATCATATCTCGTTACCTATTTTAATGCACAAAGTAGAGACCCCAACATCTGAAGAAGACGAAAAAAATAAAGAAGAAGCTAAAGCTCCTAAAGAAATTGAATGGGAAACAGTAAATACCGCTAAAGCTTTATGGACACGCTCACGTCAGAATATTTCTGATGAAGAATATAAAGAATTTTACAAGCATATAAGCCACGACTTTAGCGAACCTCTAAGCTGGAGCCACAATAGCGTTGAAGGTAAATTAGAATATACCAGCATGCTATTTATTCCATCAAAAGCTCCTTTTGATATGTACAATAGAGAAATGCAAAAAGGCTTAAAGCTCTACATTAAACGTGTGTTTATTATGGATAAAGCCGAAGAGTTTTTACCTATGTATTTGCGTTTTATCAAAGGTATAGTAGATTCAAGTGATTTACCGCTTAATATTTCTCGTGAAATTTTACAAAAAGATCATGTTGTTAGTAGCATGAAGTCAGCTCTTACTAAAAGAGTTTTAGATATGCTAACTAAAATGGCAGCTAACGATAAAAATAACTACGCTAAATTTTGGACTGAATTCGGTCAAGTACTTAAAGAAGGTCCAGCAGAAGATTTTGCTAATAAAGAGAAAATTGCTAAATTATTACGTTTCTGTTCTACAAAGTCTAAAGGTGCTACACAAGATCAATCTTTAGAAGAATATATAGCTCATATGAAACCTGACCAAGAAAAAATATACTACATAACAGCAGAAACATATAAAGCAGCAGCTAATAGTCCACACTTAGAAGTTTTCAAGAAAAAGAATATCGAAGTGCTATTACTTTCAGATAGAGTAGACGAATGGTTAATTTCTAGTTTACGTGACTTCGATGGCAAAGCATTTGCTGACATCGGTCGTGGCGAGTTAGATTTAGGTAAACTTGATTCCGAAGAAGATAAACAAGCAAAAGAATCTTCAGCTAAAGAGAAAGAGAGCTTACTCAAAAGAATTACTGAAGTTTTAAAAGATCAAGTAGAAAAAGTACAAATTACTCATAGACTTACTGAATCTCCAGGATGCTTAGTAATCAATGAAAACGATATGGGCATACAAATGCGTAGAATAATGGAAGCTTCAGGTCAAAGTATGCCAGAAGCTAAGCCTATATTCGAAATAAACCCAAATCATCCATTAATTACTAGACTAGATAAAGAACCAGATGAAGATAGATTTGCAGAATTATGTCATATAATTTTTGATCAATCTAACCTAGCAGCTGGTGGTAAGCTTGATGACCCAGGATCTTATGTTAAACGATTAAACAAGCTAATTGTTGAAATGGCTGATTAATCTAGCAATAAATTATGAGCCTTTTTAGGCTCATAATTTACTTTAATGAATGCTCACTTTGGTATTTCATCCATAGAAAAATCTAATCACAACCCTACAACCACTCATCCTCCCAATACTTAAAGCAAGCTATCTTGACAGTATTTTCCACTAAAAATAAGCATAATATACACATGGAAGTTCAAAATGCAGGTTTTATGTCATCTAGCATTTGAAAA
>CAKNAD010000229.1:0-2055 GCA_929200515.1 Candidatus Gorgonimonas leptogorgiae
CCAAAATGGTTATTTTTAGAAATGTCAAATTTTACCACAAGTTATTGATCAGTTTTCTCGAATATCGGCTTAGCTCCAAAGCTTTTCCAAATATCAAATGTAGAATGTGAATCTTGTAATGCTTTTGCATAACCAGTGTTTAATTCTTCTTGAGTAAAAGTAATATTCAATATATCTAATGTACAAGATGCACGGTTAATACTCATATTTGATGGAATACCTTGAGATAGTAAATTTTGTTTTATTTTATCTCGTTGATCGTTAGTCAACTTGTAGTTCATATCTTCTACTAAACTTTCAATAGTTCCAAAATCTAGTTTGTCTATTACGGTTTCTAGCAATAAAGGATATAATTCATTTATTTGTTCTATTTGCTTGTCTGTAAATGTTATCATTAGTAAATTACTAATGAAATATCCAGGAATAGTACGATGGTGATAAAGCGGGATACCACCTAAACCAAGTGTTAGTTCATTAAAATTATTAAGTGCATCAAGTAAATCAACTTCATTAAGTGCATCAAGCATCTCAACTTCAAAATAATCATATGTAAATTTTGGGTAAGTTACACCATCATCATGCTTTAGTGCTAATAAATCTACAGATGCTAGTTGAGAAATACCTTTTTTAACAGCAGCATCAATATATTCTTGCTTTTTAACAATATGATTAAGTTGTTGTATTTTACTACTAATACTAAATAAATTTAATATTTTTAACAGATCATTGTCCTGTAAAAATTTTTCAAAGCATTGTTCAAACTCTTGTATGCTACTACCCATATCTAGCCATTTTATCACATCATATTTAGTTTGAAATAATTTTAAATTTTGCTGTAATCCATAATCTAACTGTCCTTTAGTTAATTCTTTGTTACAATTATTTGTTTTAAGAAAGAAATTTGTGACTAAAGACAATCCAAGATCTAAAGATTGTCTTATACATATTTCTATTTGATCATTTGTGATTTGCTTTTTATTGTTTACGTCTTCTATAATCAGACTCAATAAGTATAGAATATTTGATATTTGATCTATACTAGTGGTGGAAGATGGATCAACATTTACTAATTCACATAGTACATCAACTTTTTGGGAAATATTTGTTTTAGAAAAAAAATCTACTGTAAAGGATAGAGCATATAGTGCCTTTTGATTAATTATTTCCTTATTAATTAAATCTATCTGAATATCATCAGCTCTTGCTCCTAGACTTATCCAAGATAAAATACACTCAAGATGTTTACTATCTGTATAACCCTTATTAAATGCAACCTGAAAAGCTTGGTTTAACTCATCTTGAGTAAGATTATTTCGCAAAAATCCACGTATTTTGCGTATGGTTGTACTATCACCATTATTTATTGCCTCTTGTAGTTTTTGATTCAATAAAAGGTTTGCCTCTATCGATAATTCACCCATTATCGCATTCCATGTGTTTGCTGTTAATATCTCCATAAATTCTGCTCCTATATATATCTCCTCACCAATAACGTTTTGATCGAGATAATTTTGTAGCAATTGATTTAGACTTTCTATAGATGGTCGGGTTGCACCTAATCTTAATAACTGGCGTATAGCTGGTCCATCGATTAAACTTATAGCCTTTTCTAAAAAATTATTTAGTTGTTCTTGAGTTAGCTCAGCACCATATAAATCACAACATTCAATTGCACGTACGATAGTTATAAATTTTTCTCCACCTTCCTCTAGTACATATGAATCAATTTTAGAAATGTTTTCTTGTACAAGAGTCTCTAATTGATCTTCTGTTAATTTACAACCTAATTCAGATAATTTTTTAAGAGTCTGATAATCACGCGTAGCAAAAGCATTTGTTACTCTGCTGATTAGTTGTTGGACTATCGGATAGCTTTTATATTGTGCTAATGTTTGTACATTTCTTTGTAGTAGTTTTGGAATTGGTAATTCACCTGCGTTATCTTTTGTAACAAAGTTAGCAACTGTTCCTGCTGCTATAAATTTAAGATCTAAATTTGCAAAATTTGCTTTTAGTGGCTCTTGTGTTATTTCAGGTTGTTGATTAATTCTTGCT
>CAKNAD010000229.1:2065-4683 GCA_929200515.1 Candidatus Gorgonimonas leptogorgiae
GTGCTATATATTGGCAATTATTTTAAAAATAACCAAAATGGTTATTTTTAGAAATGTCAAATTTTACTACAAGTTATTTATTTGTTATCTAGTATCAGTTTAGCTCCTAAGCTTAGCCAAATATCAAATGTAGAATGTGAGTCTTGTAATGCTTTTGCATAACCAGTGTTTAGTTCTTCTTGAGTAAAAGTAATATTTAGATTCAAATTCAATTCTTTTAATATATTAGTTATAGGGTTAACAGGCATGTATTCTGGAATACCTTGAGACATTAAATTTAATTTTATTTTGTCTCTTTGCTCGTCAGTTAACTTGTAGTTCATATCGTCTACTAAAAATTTAATAGTGCCAAATTCTAGTTTATCTATTGCAGTTTCTAGCAATAAAGGTAACAATTCATTTATTTGTTCTACTTGCATGTATTGCGATGTTTTCTTTAGTAAAGCACTAATGAAATATCCAGGAATAGTACGATGTAAAGGATTTCTCGAGTACGATAAAAACATTATTATGTCATCATGTTCTAGATATTCAGCTCGTGTAGATACCATATCATCACCTTTTGTTGATGCTGATAAAGTTAAAGATTTCAGTTGATCAATACCGTTTTCAATAGCAGTATTAATATATTCTTGATTTTTTAACATATAATTAAGTGGTTCTATTTCTTTAATAACTTCAAATAAATTTAATATTTTTATCAGATCATCACCCTTTAAAGACTCTTCAAAGCATTGTTCAAACACTTGTATGCTACTACCCATAGATAGCCATTCACGTATATCATCTTTAGCTTGAAATAATTTTAAATTTTGCTGTAATCCATAATTTAACTGTTCTTTAGTTAATTTTTTGTTATAATTAAAAAAATTAACTGTTGCTTTAAGAAAGAAATTTGTGGCTAGAGCCCAGCCAAGATCTAAAGATTTTTTTATACATGTTTTTTGATCATTATTTGTGAATTTCTTTTTATCGGTTACGTCTATTATAATTCGCTTAAATAAGTATATACTCTCTTCTATTTGATCCCTAGTTATGGTAGACGATGGATCAAAATTTACGATTTCACATAGTGCATTAACCTTTTTGGAAATATCATGTGCTGTAGAAAAAACCATGTCTAGAGGTAGGTTACCATGTAATGTATTTTTATTAATTAGTTCCTTAATAATTAAATCCATCTGACTATCACTAGCTATTGCTCCCATATCTAGCCACCCGCGAAGATGATCAAGCTGTTTACTATCTGTATAACCGTTATTAAATGTAGCCTGAAAAGCTTGATTCAACTCATATCGAGAAGGTTGATTTTCCAAAAAACCATTTATTTTGTGTGTAGCTATATAATCACCATTATTTATTGCTTCTTGTCGTTGTTCATTCAATAAATTGTATTCATCTATCGATAATCCAGCTATTATAGCTCTCCAATATATCTTACTCCTCTCACTAATAACAACGTCATCGTCATGATGGTCTTGAATTAGATAATCTTGTAGCAATTGATTTAGCTTTTCCCTAGACGGTCGGGTTGCACCTAATTTTAATAACAGGTATATAGCCCACCCATCGGTTACACTCATAGCCTTTTCTAAACAATTATCTAGTTGTTCTGTAGTTACCTTAGCACCATATGACATACAACATCTAATTGCACGAGCAATAGATATAAATTTTCCACCACCTTCTTCTAATACATATGACTCACTTTTAGAAAGGTTTTCTTGTACAAGAGTCTCTAATTGATCTTCTGTTAATTTACAACAGTTTAATTCAGATAAACGTTCAAGAGTTTCATAATCACGCTCATTAAAAGCATTTATTGTTTTTTTAATTAGTTGTTGAACTATTGGATAGCCTTTATATTGTGCTAATATTTGTACTTGTCTTTGTAGTATATTTGGAATTGGTAATTTATCTGCGTTATTTCCTGTAACATAGGTAGCTACGGCCCCAGTAGCTATAAATTCAAGATTTAAATTTAAAAAATTTGCTGCTTCTACTATCTCTTCTGTTGTTTCAGGTTGTTGATTAATTCTTGCCGGTTGTTGATTATTTATTACAGGTTGCATAAAAGTTTTTTAATCCATTAATTTAAATTTTAGGTTTTAATAACGAATATTTCATATTATAAACTCAAGTTACGCAGTAAATAAAATTAGCTTAGAAATCAATGATAAAGGAATGGATAGTCCTTTAATTTATCAGATTAAGCAGTTATACAGTTTAAATCTATGTAAAATTAAGTGTATTTCTGTTTTTTAAAAGAGTAAAAACTATTTAACACAGCTCACCTAATTTTATATTGAAGCAATAACTAATAACTTGTATCAAATTATGTAATAATTAACTAAGTGCGTAATTTGAGTTATAAACTATTTCAATATGAAATGATAATTGTAGTTCAGTCTTAAATTTGTATAGTTTATTTAAGATTAGATTATAATACCATAACATAATAAGTGTAAACAAGCTATTTTCATTAGGAAAAAAGCACCTTTAGTTATAATTTTTCAATATCAAATAATATGAACTTTATTAAATACGATACCGTAAACAAGGAATATACAGGTCGTGAATGAAAATGCTAGCTTTTTAAATTTAAATTAGTTATGATC
>CAKNAD010000230.1 GCA_929200515.1 Candidatus Gorgonimonas leptogorgiae
GAACTATTTTCTGTATTAGTTAAATCGATGATATCAAGTTGTGGATTACTGTAGCCGGCAGAAACATCGGTACTGTTGCTAGTTGTATTATTTTTTTTAAACTGATTTATTCTATGTTCAATATTGTCTGTTGTTGGAAATCCTTTACTAATCCAGGGTTGTAGTATCTGATATCTGCTTTCGCATGAGGTAATAAATTGTATTTGTATATCAGTTATATTTAATATACTTAATAAAAGATTTATTTTTGTATTTGATTTATAACAAATAATTTCTGTTAGTATTGAGGTATCTGCGATTGTATTACAATCCTTAAAGCATTTGAAGAAAAAATTTATTTTTGTTAAAATTTTATCTATAGTGTTATCACTAAGTTCTACTACATTTACTAAAAACCTTATAATTGCTGGTAGTTTTCCAGATATAGCAATCTTTTTTATATAAAATGTTTTAAGCATATTGTCAACATGTTTTGTGATTAAAAGTTTTTTTGATTGATCAGCTTTGCTTGTATTTATAGCTGTATACATTAGTTCTTTTTTTTCTTGATTCTTCTCTGTTCTTGCTGCAATTGTAGAATCTATATTTGTGAAGTTTATATCGATGGCTTTGCTTTTAGGTTTAACTAGCAGAGCACTATAGAAGTCTTTATTCGCTGCTAGTTCCTTTATTTGTTTATCTGTTAGCTCAATAAAGCTAAGAATTGTACATCGGTTTATACATACTTTGTTATATTTTATATATATAAAAGCATCTATAATATCAAATATTTCATTGAACCCTTTTTTGAAAGCTTCAGACATAAAAATAAAGAGCTTATTTAAAAAGAGATGTGCTTCCATATTTGTAATAAGGGCATTACCTGTTCTTATTTTCTTTACATAGTGTATAAACTTATATTTAAGTTCAACATTATTTTCTTTATAGAGTGAAGTTATTTGATTAATAGCAGAATCTATCATTTCATTTGTAACCACATTAGAGGGTTCAGTTGTTAAACTATTAGCTAGAGTTGATGATCTATCGCCAATCTTTTTTGAAATATCATAACTTTTAGATTGTTCTTGAGTGCTAATTGTAGGGTTTGTTAAATAAACCTGATAATTTAAAAATTCAGCAGATTCTGTTCTTTCTTCACTAAGATTAATGTCATATGGATTAGGTGTGTTAGCACAATTTACGATTGGTTGAGACATAATACTTCCTTATATGGTTTCAAAAGGTTATTGTATCATAATAGCTAAGTACATCCAATAAATATTAATATCTTATTTTTTATTGCCTTGTAAACTTTATTCTTAAGTTAAAATATAGCTTGCTATAAGCTAATAATATGTTATTGCAAGCTCGTTTTGCGTATTTATTTAATTATAAGATTATATGCAAGATATATGATGTAGTTGTAATGTTATTCAAAAAGAAATTATTAAAATCTATTTTTAAGAGAATATAATATGTTTATAACTAAGTTAGTAGCACTTTTTGTTAATCCATCATTATGGAAGCAAGTTCACGATAACAACATGACAATAATTAAGTTTTATTTCAGAGTGGTTTTATGGATAACTTTATTGCCAATAGCTTGTACATTATGGGGGGTAACAGTTAATGGTTGGAGTATTCCCGGATTTGATCGCTTAATGACGATAGATGTCACCGTTGCAACTATTTTAGCGTTTGTATCTTGGATAGCCATTAACTTAGCTATAATGGTTGTAAGCTTTTTTACTTGTTGGATGAGTGCTAATTTTTCTGCTAAGTTAACTTTAACAGATAGCCTAATATTTTCTACCTATGCATTATCGCCATTTTTTATTTTAGGAAGCTGTGGCTTATTTCCTTCGCTATGGCTAGCTATAATAGCAATTTTTATTGCTATATTTCTTTCTTGTTATTTGCTGTACACTGGGATTGCATATTTTATGGATATTAACCAAGAAAAAGGATTTTTATACGCTAGTTCTATTTTGTGTGTGGCATTAGTAACTTTAGTTGGAATGATGGCAGCAACTATTGTTATTTGGGGTAGCGGTATAGAACCTATGTTTAATTCTTTTAAGTAATATACTAAATTACATGTAGTATTTTAGACTTTATTCCAGATAGAAAATATTTAATTCATTCTTATTTAGGAAAAATTAGTATGAGTAAGCTATTTTACAATGGTACATTAACGGTAAATCCTGTTGGTGCAATGCGAGTTTTATCGGCAACAGAGGTGCAACGTCTTGAAGATACAAGCAGTACAGGATTGTATAAAATATTTAGAAGGTGCGCTTTAGCTGTACTAAATTGCGATAATACAATCGATGACCCAGATTTAATTTTACAACGTTATGGAAATTTTGATATTCGTATTATTCAAGAGCATAAAGGGCTTGTGCTTGAAGTTATAAACCCGCCTATATGTTCGGTAGTTAACTCAAAATTAATACTAGGGGTAAAAGAAAATTTATTTTCTGTGCTGCGTGATGTGCTATATGTGGCGACTCATATATCTAACTCTCGAAGATACACATTTAAAAAAGATGTAGATATTCAATATGATGATAGTTTAACAGAAGTATCTCATATTTCTAATGATACATTATTAGTATTTGAAATTTTACGTAATGCTAATATGTTTGTGCATCGTGAAACCTATACTAAAATAGTTTGCTGGGGTGGGCATGCAATTTCAGGAACTGAATATGATTACGCCAAAAAAGTTGGCTATCAATTAGGACTGCGTCGACTTAGTATCATCACCGGATGTGGCCCTGGTGCTATGAAAGCACCAATGAAAGGAGCTATAGTTGCTCATTGTAAACAAAGATTTAATGGTCGGTTTATAGGCCTTACTGAACCTGGAATTATTGCAGCAGAATCTCCTAACCCAGTAGTCAAAGAATTAGTAATACTTCCAGATATAGAAAAAAGATTAGAAGCATTTGTTAGACTCGGTCATGCAATTATCATATTTCCAGGAGGTACTGGAACCTGCGAAGAAATACTATATATACTAAGCATATTATTAGATCCTGAAAACGATGATATTCCTTTTCCTATAGTTATGACTGGTCCGGCAGAATCGGCAGATTATTTTCAGCAAATAGATGATTTTATTCAGCATACTTTAGGAGATAAAGCTACGAGTAAATATAAAATTATTATAGATAGCCCTGTACAAGTAGCTAATTACATTGAAGAAACTATTAATTCTGTATATCAATTTAGAAGAAAACGACAAGATGCATACTATTTTAATTGGATGCTAAAAATTCATCATGATTTACAGAATACATTTTATCCGAGCCATAAAAATATGCAATCTCTAGATATTGACAGTGAAAAACCGGCATATCAACAAGCATCTATTTTAAGAAAGTTAATGTCTGGAATAGTTGCCGGTAATATAAAAGAGGAAGGAATAAACGAAATACGAGAACATGGACCATATAAAATTAAAAGCTCTAGTAAGCAAGCAGAAAAAATAGATAAACTACTAAAAGCTTTTATTAAACAAAAGCGCATGAAAATACAGGGAGATTACAAACCTTGTTATCAAATAATAAATACATAATTTTCAGCTATATAATGCTTTTATACACGTAGCATTTCCATCTGCCACGTGTATATAAACCAAATTTTCATTAAACATAGTTAATAAGTGTATATTTTTTAGAGGTTCTTTAGATATTTATATAATTGTGTGCAAATGTTATCATAATAAAAATATATAGTATTAAACTTAAAATATTTATGGAAATTAAACAGATATGGATAACATTTTTGCAGCAAGCGTAGCACCGCCACTAAAGCAACCACATAAAAACCAGAGAAATGACAGTAAAACTATAGTAGCAGTACAACCAATTAATTTTAAAGGTAATCAATGGGCAACAATAATTACAAATGCCTTAAGTACAAGAACAGCTTCTGTAAATCCTAACTCTAAAGCATTTTTAAGAAATAATAATACCGACGTAGACAAAAAAAATAGTGCAACCACAGAAAATTGTAAAAATATGCAGAGTGTGGAGCAGCTAAAAATAAGTAGTGATAATACAGATGTAATCGATATGTCTCCATTAGATCAAATTAAAAAAAATTTATTAGAAGATAATTTTGATTCCTTAAAACTCATAGAGCTAATTTCATTAGTATTACAATCTAACGATGATTTACAATATGAAAATTTGTTGGAGATAATTATTGGAGAGGTTAAAAATAGTTATGGAAAAAAAGAAAAGTTAGATCAATTATTTAAATTAAATGTTGTTTTTATAGAATATTTAAATGTAAGCTCCTTAACATTTAATAATATGTTTTTTGAATATTTACATCAATTTAATTCATCATATCATAATGAAATTATAGTTATATTAAACCTGCTAGTAGATCCAAAAAAAAATTTAGGAATAAAATATGGTTTTTTTACGCCCTGTATGTTTAGCCCAGCAGATCAATTTTTTGATCTACTAGTTGATATTGCTAATAGTGGTGCCGTAAATAATGAAAAAATAGCTACAATTATTTTATCAGCACGTAAAGCTATTAAAAACCTTATATTAGATAAAAACAAAAAATATATTGGTATAGTCGTAAATTCAACTAAGTATTACTATTGCCTTGCTGAAAATCTTGTACGAATAATATCTAAGTTAAATAACGACGGACATAAAAAAAAGCTGGTAAA
>CAKNAD010000231.1 GCA_929200515.1 Candidatus Gorgonimonas leptogorgiae
CTATTAACTCTATTCCAGTAGCTATATCTATTTCATTATGAAGGTTTGGGGTTTCCGTTATACTATTATTTTTTCTTTCAGAAGTAACATTTTTATTCATAAAATTATCTGCTAAAGGAGAAAAAAATATTTTATCTTCTTGTATCTGAAGATGTAGATATTCTTGCTTGTTTTGTATCAAATCTAGTGTAGAACACTGTTGCGTTGATGTAGTTGCATTTATTAAGTTATTTACTTGCATAATCTTACTCTTTATTATTAATTCAAGTACTCAGTAGAAAAAAATAGTTTTTTGCTTATTTTAAATTTTGCGTAAAAAAACTAAATAATATCTATTATTTGTTAGTTTAAAATATCTTATTTTGGTCTGTTGTTTTATGTTGCATTATTAAGTAACTAGGTTAACCTGAGTTCGACGCTTTAAAATTTATCAATATAAAGAATACTAAACAAAGAAAATATAATTTTTCAACACAGAAATAATGCTTTTTACGTTGAAATAATATGTCAATCAATGTTTTTTTATCTGAATTTACTGAATTTATTTTTCATCGAATTCACGTGGGTTAATATTCTAGTCAAATTAGTAACAAAAGGTGTTGAATTAGAATTAGACATAGCATAATACCGATTACTAGCATACTCTTGCAACTTAGAAAACACTTGATCCTGAACTATAGAAGATGCTTTTAAAGGATGATGATCATTTAATATATCATTTTTATTTGTAGATACTTTAGTAAGGATTAACAAAGTAAACAAGTATGCATAGTTATTTTCACAGTATTGTTTTTCTATATTTTTGTACTCGTGTTTTTTTATATTTTCAGAATTGTGCCAAGCTTTAATTATTTTATCTTCTAATTGTCGGATTTTTAACTTATATACCTCCAAATTTTTATTCAACTTAGAAATATCATAAGGCAAATTAAATATTTCACATGATTTCATGCTAAGCATATAAAAGTAATTTACAGCTAAATCGATAAACTCTGAGTTAATTAGCTCATTGGCTTTATCTACATAAGTTAATATATCTTTTAACTTATTTTTTTTGAATGGTATTTGAAGCTCTAATATAGCTTTTAAAATATACAATTTACCTAATAAATATTTTATTTCTTGATTTTGATTTAAAAAATCACTAGCAGTTATTGTTATTACTTGCTCTGAGTTAATCTTGGCGTAATCATCATTTGCTTTTATACAATGTAAACTGTCTTTTAAATTGGTAATATGGTCATCTATAGAATCTAAGCCGATTAATTCATATTTATGCCTCATTAAAAATTCAATTTTATGTTGATGCCCCTGAGAGTATAAATATTTAGCTGCCTGATATCCCGGATGAGTTTCATCTAAATTATTGAGTGTATTTTCAAGAATTTTTATTGCTGCATCTTCTATTGTTATACTCCCCCATAATCCGCCGCTATAACGCTTTGCATAACTTGTTATCTCATGACCAAAAGTTAGTAGTTTTTCTTGATTTAAATAAGGGAGATTATTAGATTCTTCTTCTTTTATGATTTTTCTATTTAATAGCTTAGATTCTTCAGCTGTCAACCTATAATGACAAACATCACAAATATATCTCTTTTGTAAGGGTATTCTAAAATATTCTACACCATAAATTATAGAGCTAGTTTCAAAAAGATTTTGTGTGTGGTTTTTATCCTTACATACGCTTATCTTTTTATTATTAAAAAAATTTTTAGTTTCTATAGATAATAAGCTAGATTTGTTTATAGTAACTTGAGGTTGATATGTTACTAAAATATTGTCATTCATGTAATATCCAATTTATTATTAATACAATTTCTATTTAAAAGTGTATAGATGTTTATATTTTTTAAAAGTTCAGTTTATTTTTTTAATAAATTATTTTAAGTGATTAACTTGAGTTAGTTTAATTTATTTTATCTTGTTAAAATTTTATTTTAGCTATCGAAGTTAGTGACAACTTAATAGATATTTCTTAAGATAAAAGTTTGTTTTACTGTAATTTTTTTTATGCCTTGTATCCCCACCATAAAGGGCGAAGCTTCTATATTTGCTGGCTATTGATATCAACTACACCTAGCAAATAAAGTAAATTTTTTAATTTATCATTAGTCTAATATTATAATTAACTCAAATTACGCAATTAAAATAATTTCCTAAAAAAATAAACTGAACTATTACAAAATATAACTGTCTATATTAACAGTTTAAGAACTAGTCTTAGATTTACAAAAATTACAGATTGCAAGCTAAAGTTTGTATCTTAAATACAAGGTCTCAAGTTACACAACAAAAACATAAAACAAACATTTGTAAAAAATTAACATCTGTTTAATACATAATAAATTATACATAAAAATTTTCGTGTTTTATTAAAGTGCGTAACTTGAGTAATTAAATAAAAACAATGGAAATACTTATGTTTACAAAACTACTTTGTTACTATTCTATGTTGCTGTTATCCTTAGCTACATATACAGCTAAAGCCGTTACTGTTTTGGTTTTTCATAATGATTACTATACAGAAGCATATAATACAATTGAAACTTACACTAATAACCTGCATGAAAAAGGTTACCAAACAGTATCTATATATTCAGATACTGTATCAATCAGCACCTTGAAAACTAATATTCAAACGGCATTGCTTGCTTCTGAAACAGATCTTCAAGACGTTACTGGAATCAATATCTTTGGTCCAGTAATATCAACAACATTGTATAGAAAGTTAAAAAATAATTTAGATCCTCAATTAGCTTCATCGCTCTTAAGATACGATAACCTCGCCCCTATATATGACCATGATTCTCTTGTTGATATCAGTACTGATTCACGGCCTCATCTAGTAAGATGGGTATCTCACCAACAGTTTGAAGATGTTAATCAGTTTTCTAAAACATTAATAGATTCGCTAGCAAGAATTCCAGTATCAGGAGAGCCAACAAAAGGCGAGCAACAGATAAAAGAACTTCGTTCCAAAATCAGCTCTGGAAGAACTATCCCCCTTACTCGCCGATATGATGGTCCAGTTTGGGGAGCAGCAGCTTTAGTAATTATTCCTTCTCTTTGGTATATATCTGGGGTAGATAGAGAAGCCCAGGGGTATAATGGTGGTTTTAATCGTTTTGAAACATGGGGCGATTATCCTGGTAACGGTTTTTTATATTCATCTTACATTGCTGGGCTTGCTTATTCTGCCTATTCCATCAGACGTTACTTGGTAAATAAGGTCTATCAAGATAATGATTTTAATTGGAAAAAAATAGCTTTAGGTAGCCCTCTTTGTGAGGACGGGTTATTATCAATACAGGATATTAGTAACTAAATATATAGCTACATTATTTAAAGATGTTTTAATAACTATTTTTTATACTCTAATAATACATGTAGCAGATATCCCAGAAACCCTGTTGTAACAGCAGAAATAAATGTTGTCGATAAAATTAAATTTGTAGTATGGTCTACTAAATTGCTTGCATTATTGATTGCTATTATTTCTATTGCGGATATTGATGAGTTTGAGGATATTGATGAGTTTACGGATATATTATTTTCTTTTGCCATTGTTTGTCCAATATAACCACAACAACCGCCCGTAATAACACTTGCTATCAGAAACATCGAAGCACATAAGGTATTAGCAACACACTTGCCATTGTTTTTAATAGTTCTATTTTGTAAAAGATACCAGTTATCGACACATTTTTTAACAGCTCGATCTCGCCATGAAGCATTACTAGTTTGATCATTTGATACTGTTATACTAGTTATGTCGATATACGTTAGAGGTAGATTTGTTTCCATAATAATCTCATGTTATTTTTATATTATTAGTGTAATTATTAATGTTCTTGCTAAAATAATTAAAGTTAAAAAATATTTAAAAGTTTAATTAAGGTTACTGTAATATCTATTTTTTATTTTTCTAAGCATTTATGTGCTAGATATCCCGTAAACCCTGTTAACATAGTAGAAATTGTTGATGTAACGACAATGTAATCTTTATTATAATCTATTAAGTCATTTGCTTCATTAACCATTGTCATTACTTCGGATGAGATATTAGCATTTTGCGAATTAAAAGGTTTTGTTGCTAATGATCGCCCAGCTAAACCACTAATAATGCCAATACAAGCACCACCAACTATGTAGAAAGCATTAGTCTTAATACGACGAAGAACTTTACTACAGCTTTCAACGGTTCGATTAAAACATGAAACATTGTTAGCTTCATCATTTGATATAGTTAATTCAGTTTGATTTGTAGAAGCACTTATTGCTGAGTCAAAGCTTGCTGTGGAGCTAGATTTTGTTACAGATTCACTTGCGTTCATAATAATCCTAGATGTTTTTATCTTATTAGTGTAATTAGTAATATTATTGCAAAAATACTTAGAACTTATTCATAATCTTTTATTTTATAATATTTTCGCTATTTTTAGCCATTATAAAACTAATTTTTAAGTTAATCTCATGGCTAATTAATAGTAAATGTTAGTCTTTTATAGAGATTATGAACAGGTTCTTAGAATTAAAATTTATAGAAAGATTCAATTCTTGCTAATTTAATTAATACCAATCTTTAGTAGGTTGTTAATAGTATTGTTAGTTTTTCAATTTTTTGATTGAAATTAAATTTATCTGTCATATGTTTTAATCTTAGTATATACAC
>CAKNAD010000232.1 GCA_929200515.1 Candidatus Gorgonimonas leptogorgiae
GATGATTATTTAAATATCTAAACTTACTCGTGACACGGAATTTGGAACACCCTCCACACTACCCCTTTTAGTTTTTAAATAGCTTATATAATGAAAAATCAATGGTATTATTGATTTCTAAATTAACATGTTGCTGCATTAATTTAAAATGCCAGGCAGTACGGCTATCTAGTTCTGTACACTTTTGTATGTAATCAGCAACACTTTGCATATCAGGGTTTAAAATTTGTAATAAATACTCTTTTCCAAATACAGATAAAGATTTACCTTTATATAGTAAAAATAGTATGCTAATTTTGTCTTTATATTGCATTGTGTGCTTATATGTAGAATCTTTATTTGTACAATAACGGAAAAATAGTTGTATCTCTTTGTTTTGATTAGAATTTTTTTCTAAATCATAGATAAGATTAATAGCATCTTGATAACGCTCTTGTTTAGCTAAATCAAATATTTTTTTAGTTAAAGCTAAATATTCAGGGTTCATAGTTATTTTATAAGATGTAGCTTCCATTAGCAAAGCTTGCAATGAATCTCCCATTGTTTGAGGTATTGGGGTTTCTCCTGAAGGCAATAAAGATAGATATGGTTTTGCTGTTTGCAATGCATAACTAGTAGTATTAGCGCCTTCTATTAAAATTGGTATATTAGCTTTGTCTATTAAATGATAGAAAATAACTTTAGGTAAATTAGGATATAAAATAATAATATGATTTTTTTGTTTAAAAGCTTTTTCTATTACAGAGAGTTTATATTCCTTATTGATTAAGTCAAAAATTATAGTATCTCTAGTAGAGAATTTTTTTATATTCAATGAAAGTGTATTTACAGGTATTGATAAAACTATAGGTTTTTTATCATTTTGATGGCTTGATATTTTTAATAAATTTATCCAATTACCTAATATATCTTCTTTATTATGAATATCATGATGATGTAAGCCATAAATTAATCCATGATTTATTGTTTGTATATTTTTTGCAATAGTCGTTATACAATTTACAATTAAGTTAGCTTTCGATGCTTTAAGGGTTTGTGTTAATAAATCATAATACCATTTTCTATTGTCAGATATAGCACCATAACTAAGTGGCAAGCTATCTTTTTCTTCTTTTAATATACTATAAACCGGATTATTAAGCGTTAATATTTTATAATTTGGATCATTTTCATCATTAGTATTTTTTATAAACATTTCTTCAAAAGATTTAGAAAATAAAAATGGTCTTAAGGAGATAGCTTTTTTTACATTTTTAATAGATTCAAATAAAGGAAATGCATTGAATGTTAGTACTATATCATCAGGAATACATGCATATTCATCTTTGTTAATAAAACAAAACTTAATAGCACATTGTGCTTTTTTTATAATGTGATTTGTATCTTTAATTTTGATGTTCAGCAAGCAGGCAATTTTATTTATAATTATATTTATGGTGTTTTCATCTATGTTTTCTATAAAAGGGATATATAAATTTATGTTACGACATCCTAAAAAAATCAATCTATTAATTATATTTATGGTTGCATTTTCATCACCAAAAGAATAATATTGACCATTATTTTTATTCTGTTTCATTAGTAATTTAGTATATAAATAAATGCCTAAACAAGAGATATCAGCAATATTATTTATAATTTCTGTGAATATTGTTTGTGCTTTTTGCTCTAAACCTAAAGTTGCTAAATCTAGATAATCAACAGATTTATTTTGCTGATATTTTCTATTTATAGTCAACTTATGCATACAGCTAAATTTTTTAAGAGGTTTGACATTGGTTATTCTTAGGGGTTTGTTTTTATATTGTGCATTCCTGCAATTTGTTAAAGCTATTTCTGCTATATCATACTTACTTTTATGTTTAATACTACTATAATAAAACGGATTGTTAATATGTTCTTTTAAAATAGGGTTTTTTAATAGTTCCAAAACATAATTAGGACTTTTTTTATGGAATGCCGCATGCAATATAGTAGTGTTATCTTTGTTTTTTATTAAAAGTAAATAAGGGTTTTTGGTTATGATATCAAAAATTAGTGAGATATTATCAAATGATTGCCCTCCATATAAAATAAAAAAATAAACTACGTCAAATAAAATATTTTTATTATGCATAGATATAGCTTTTATTAAAAAAGTATCTAACAAACTTATATTATTACTTTTAATAAGATCCAATATTATGTTTTTAAGTATCTCTTTATTAAAGGTGTCTATTTGGTTGTGTTTATCTAGGTTAAGTAAAGCATTAAATACTTGTGGTTGATTCATCTGTATAGCACATTTAACAAGTTCAGCATACTTTTTGTTTTTTATAGTATTATCATATTGAGTTATAAATTTTGTAATTAATAGTTGACTAAGTTGCAGATTGTTCTCATGTATGCTTTTATTTAATAACAAAATAATTTGTTCTGATGTTAAATTTATAGAAGTATTTTTATATAATTCAACTATTGATTTAGAGTTATCAGTATCGAAGTTTTCGCAAGCAAAGATAAATAAATATTGTTGCAAATATTGGGGTATTGATTTTTTTTTTGCATATTTTAATATGGCATTACACAAAACCTCTGCACAGTCATGTTTTTTCTTAATAATGGCGGTTATTATTAAGGATTGTTCTTTAGGTAATACAATTAACTTAGGTAATATGTTTTTATCGTTGTTTAATAACTCAGTTAAATCTTGATAATTATTATTGAGAATAAAATTGCTAACTAAATTTAGTTGTTTATCTGAAAATATAGTTATATTATAATCTATTAGTTGTTTTTGTTTTACTAGTGTAGGCATATAACTAGAAGTAATATTATTTTGTGTATTTTCACTCTGCTTTGTATTACAGGGTGTTTTGTGTTGATATAAGCCATTCAAATTAGTATTTAAAGTATTATTCATTGGATATTCTTAAACTCAGCTTGAAAATTATTATTTAGTAAGAGTTAAAATATCTTATGAAGTTCATTTTTTAGCAATAATTATATCCCATGCCTGATGCAAGCATGGATAATATTTTTAGATTTGATTCATCTCAGTTAATTGTTTGGTGACTTAACGTAATATTTTGCTATATTGTATTTTTTTATTTGTATTTGCAGGAATTTTAGCGGTTATCCAGTTATTTTCTGTTGCTTTACTAAAGCTAATATCTTCTATGATATACTCATTGTTATAAATAAGATATAAATTTATAGGTTTATCATATTTATTTTGTATAAATACATTCCAAAATGTTTTTTCACTTTCAAATACATCAGTATTATCTTTATTTCTTTGTGTGTTAATTGAATTTTGTATAGTTATGTTTTTGTCTTTATCTATAGCTATATATTTTTTATTAGTATGCTTATTATAGAATAAGTATTTACTATCTAGATTATCTATTGATAGCTCTTCTTTTGTAGTATTGATAACAACTTTTGCATTTAAAAAGATTTCATCTGAATTTAATAGATAACTACGATTAACTGTTAAGCTTTCTTTCTTATTTAAGTTTGAATTAGACATATCTACTATATATACTTCATCAAAATTTATTTCCTTGCAATTTTTTATTAGAATATCATGAATGTTTTTATCTTTTAATATTTTAAGGCTGTTATCTTCTACTTTAGTTGTAGGGTTATTAAATATTTTGTTAGAAAACGTATCTTCGGTATTTTTTTTATTTAATATAGTTAAAAGGTGGTTATCTTTAAAAATAGAAATTTCAGGGTTATGAAATTTTACACTGCTATTATTTTTAATCTGAGCTCTCAGGTCTAAATCAATATTATTAGCATTTTTTTTATAGAGGCTATAGTAAACATCTGCAGAAATCTTCCTAGTTTTATATTTTACCACTAAGGTTCCTTGTTGATTTTTTAAGTTAGCAAATTTTGCAGTTATAATATGCTTATAGTAATACATATCGTTATCGCTATCTCTTTTTAAGAATATTCTAACTCCTTGAGGGTCATTAAAATTTACCAGATAAAATCTACCGTTAACTCCTTTAACAAAAGCTTTTTTGTTTTCATATTTTATTAAAGTGCCTGACACAGTAGCCGCTAGGCCACCACCTAAAATATCTACAGGTTTACCTATCCAGTTTCTAAATAATAAATCATTTCCTAATTCTTCATAAGTATAGTTGATTTGATTAGCTGATATTAAATCTGTGCCGTTATCAAAAAAAATCTGCAATTCTGCGTAGCTAAGCTCATAAACATTGAAGTCTAGTTTCACATTACCTTGGTCGTTAATATTACAGTTAAATCGTTGTGTTATATATGTTTTTCTTGGGTAAATATCGATGTTTGTTTGAGTTACATCCTTCATTTGTAGTATTTTAATGTTGTTTTTTACTGTAAACTCTAAATCGCTATTATTATCTATTGCATAGGGTAATTTAACAACAAACGTAAATAAAAAAAATAAATAATTTATATAATGTCGATTACAATTATACATTTAAAGTCCTTTTCATAATAAAACTAAATTTGTTGTTACACTACAGAAACACTTCTTTACTTTATATATCAAATTATCCTTAAAAATACAATATAAATCCAATAAATACCCCTAAATAAGGTCGTGACTCCAAATCGTTAATCTGTTATAATTTTATATTTTGGTATATTCATG
>CAKNAD010000233.1 GCA_929200515.1 Candidatus Gorgonimonas leptogorgiae
CACTATACAGCTTTACCAGATTGGGCACAAAGTTTAGGTATGGTTATGTCGTTAATTCTATTAGCACCTTCATGGGGTGGCATGATTAATGGCATTATGACTTTATCTGGAGCATGGCATAAATTACGTACAGATCCAATACTAAGATTTTTAGTGATTTCATTATCTTTTTACGGTATGTCAACGTTTGAGGGACCAATGATGGCGATAAAAACAGTAAATGCGGTATCGCACTACACTGACTGGACTATCGGTCATGTGCATTCTGGTGCTTTAGGTTGGGTTGCAATGATTTCCTTTGGAGCACTTTATCATTTAATTCCTAAATTGCTGAATCTTGACTGTATGTATAGCATTAGACTAATCCATACCCATTTTTGGTGTGCTATTACAGGAACAGTGCTTTATGTAGTATCTATGTGGGTTAACGGTATCTCTCAAGGCTTGATGTGGCGTGCTGTCAATGCTGACGGAACTTTAGCTTATAGCTTTATAGAATCAGTAGCCGCTAGTAAGTTTGGTTATATTGTAAGATTTATCGGTGGTGGTTTATTTTTAATTGGAATGCTGATAATGGCATATAACGTCTGGAAAACAACAAAAATCAAAAAACAACAAAATTTAGATGAATCAGAGTTTGAATTAAATTCCAAGGTTGCAACATCATGAAATTTTATAGTTTTATAGAAAAAAATATTGGTGTAATGTCGGTATTAATGATAGTTGCAATTAGCTTTGGTACTTTAGTTGAATTAGTTCCTATGTTTTTTCAACCTGAAATTACTGAACCAATAAAGGGATTAAAACCATATAGCCCATTAGAACTTGAAGGTAGAGATGTTTATATAAAAGAAGGTTGTGTTGGTTGCCATTCGCAAATGATCCGCCCATTAAGAGCAGAAGTAGAACGCTATGGACACTATTCTGTAGCTGGGGAATCAGTTTATGATCATCCATTTTTATGGGGATCAAAACGTACTGGCCCAGATTTAGCAAGAGTAGGCAACCGTTATTCCGATGAATGGCATCGTGCACATTTAATGAACCCACGTGATGTTGTGCCGCAATCTATTATGCCTGCGTATCCGCACTTAGCTAAAAACATTTTAGATGCAAAAGTTACAAAAGATAAAATGCGAGCATTACAAATGATAGGTGTTCCCTATGCAGATGAAGATATAGCTAAAGCTGAAGCAGAGGTAAAAGGACGTTCTGAGTTAGATGCTCTTATAATTTATTTGCAATCATTGGGAATTCTATTAAGAGGAGCTCAATAGTATGGATATTCACCTTATTAGAGGTTTTTGTACAATATTAATGCTAGTTGCTTTTTCTATATTAATTGTTTGGGCATTTAGTAAAAAACAACGTAAAGAGTTTTCACAGGCAGAAATATTGCCATTTACTAACCAGCCTGTAGAAGATTATAACCAGGACGCAACTATAAAACAAAATAAATTAAAATCTTCAGCAAAAGGAGTAACAAGTGAATGACTTTTGGCATGGTTGGGTATCAATATTAACAATCTCTTGTTTAGTACTAACGGTATTAGTACTCTGGTCTTCAGGGAGAAATCAACGTAAAGATTTAACCGAAGAAACCACTGGTCACGAATATGATGGAATAACAGAAATAGACAACCCTTTACCTCGTTGGTGGGTATTTTTATTTATAATATTGTTAGTCTTTTCAGTATTTTATTTATGTTTGTATCCAGGTATGGGTAACTGGAAAGGCCTATTAAATTGGAGCTCTAGTTCTGAGCTAGCTCGAACCCAAAAAAAACACAATTACCGTTTTGCACCACAGTTTGAACGTTATTATAATAACTCTTTTGATGAATTAATAAATAACCCTAAAGTTATGCAAATAGGCGAACGCATTTTTATTAATAACTGCTCAGTGTGCCACGCTATAGATGCTGGTGGTAGATTTGGCTTCCCTAATCTACGCGATAATGATTGGTTGTTTGGTGGTAGTCCAGAACAAATAGAGCAAACTATATTGCATGGTCGTAAAGGACAAATGCCACCTTGGAAAGATATGCTTTCTGAAAAACAAATACAGCAAGTAGCATTTTATGTAAGAGGATTATCTAATTTAACAACTAAGGCCACAGCTACAGATTTAGAACAAGGCAAGAAAATATTTCATGAAAACTGTGCGCTTTGTCATAACCCAGATGGTACAGGAAATCACCTATTAGGTGCACCAAATTTAACTAATAATATTTGGCTGTATGGTTCATCTCAGATACAAGTGGAATATACTATACGTAACGGTAGACAAGGAGTAATGCCTGCTTGGCAAGATGTTCTAGGAAAACATAAAGTGCGAATAGTTGCCGCATATATTTATAGACTTAATCAAGATGCTGAAGACCAAGGTATTACTAATAAGAAGTCTGAAGTTGAATAAAAATAACCGCACCTTCATTTTGAAGGTGTATATACAGGTGGCAGTTGGAAATTCTAGTTTTCAGCAAGTGATTATAAGTTTTTAGCTAAGGCAGTGTTTCGCAGGTTTAGTGTCGACTAAATCAAGAAATACTAACGCAGGATAAAAGCTTAGAAGCCTTGCCCGTCGGGGGGCTATTAAAACGGTCTACTTCATTGATCTGTTATCTCGAATCTCATTTTAGCTCCTAAGCTTTGCCAAAGATCAAATGTATAATGTGAGTCTTGTAATGCTTGTTTATAACCAATATTTAACTCTTCTTGACTAAAAATAATATTCAATTTTTTTAATTGATGAACTACAGGGTTAGTACGCATGTATGATGGAATACCGTGAGACAGTAAATTTAGTTTTATTTTGTCTCTTTGCTCCTCAGACAACGCGTAGTTCATTTCTTCTACTAAAAAGGCAATAGTTTCACATTCTAGTTTATCTATTGCAGTTTCTATCAATAAAGGTAACAATTCATTTATTTGTCCTATTTGTTCTATTTTCATGCATGGTAATGTTATCTCTAGTAAAGTATTAATGAAATATCCGGGAATAGTACTAAAATTCACACGGGTATACGATAACAAAGGTGTTAGTAGATTATAGCCGTCATCTGAAGCATCTGAGGTTTCTGTGAAAAGTATACCACGATCATTATTCTTTAGTTCTAATAAATTTATAGATTCCAGTTGAGAAATGCCTTTTTTAACAGCAGTATCAATATATGTTTGATTTGTTAAAATATGATTAAGTTGTTCTATTTTCTTACTAATATTAAATAAATTTAATAATTTTAACAGATCATTATCTCGTAAAGATTCTTCAAGGCATTGTTTAAATACTTGTATACCAGCGCCCATATCTAGCCATTTTCTTACATCATCTGCAGTTTGAAATAATTTTAAATTTTGCTGTAATCCATAATTTAACTGTTCTGTAGTTAATTTTTTGTTACAATTATTTTCATTAAGGAAGAAGTTTGTAGCTAAAGCCCAGCCAAGATCTAAAGATTTTTCTATACATTTTTCTAACTGATCGTTTGTGAGTTTCTCTCCATTATTTACGCTTTCTATAATTTCCTGAACTAAGTATATACTATTTTTTATTTGATCACTACTGATGGTGGTGGAAGATGAATCAACATTTACGAATTTATATAGTGCGTCAATTGTTGGAGAAGCATTTATTCCAGGAAAAGAAATATATTCAGGTAATTTATCATGTAATGTATTTTGATTAATTATTTCCTTAGTAATTAAATCTATTTGACTATCATTAGCTATTGCTCCCATATCTAGCAACTTGCAAAGATACTCAAACTGTTTACTATCTGTATAACCGTTATTAAATGTAGCCTGAAAAGCTTGGTTTAACTCATCTTGAGTAAGATTATTTTGCAAAAATCCATTTATTTTACGTATGGTGATATAATCTCCATTATTTATTGCCTCTTGTTGTTTTTGATTCAAAAAAGTGTTTGTATCTATCGATAATTCACCTATTATATTTTTCCATAGTACCGAATTCAACTCAACAATATCAATGCTATGATGGTCTTGAATTAGATAATCTTGTAGCAATAGATTTAGCTTTTCCCTAGGTGGTTTGGTTGCACCTAAACTTAATAACAGGTTTATAGCTGATCCATCTGCTACACTCATAGCCTTTTCTAAACAATTATCTAGCTGTTCTTGAGTTACCTTAGCGCCCCATGATATACAATATTTAAATGCAAGTGGGATAGATGTAAATTCCTCACCACCTTCTTCTAATACATATGAATCACTTTTAGAAATATTTTCTTGTACAAGAGTTTCTAATTGATCTTTTGTCAATTTACAGCCTAACTCAAAAAATGTTTGAAGAGTGTTATAATCACGTGCATCAAAAGCATTTATTGTTTTGCTGATTAGTTGTTGCATTATCGGATAGCTTTTATATTGTGCTAATGCTTGTACCCGTCTTTCTAGCATGTTTGCAATTTCTAATTGATATACGTCATCTGATTTAATATGGTTGGCTACTGCTCCTGCAGATTGAACTTCAAGACTAAGATGTGAATAATTTGCTCTAATATTTATTGGTTCATCTAAGTCTCTTAGTTTTATTTCAGAGTGTTGATTAATTCTTGCCGGTTGTTGATTATTTATTACAGGTTGCATAAAAGTTT
>CAKNAD010000234.1 GCA_929200515.1 Candidatus Gorgonimonas leptogorgiae
TTTAATAATCAATATTGTGCTATAGGAGAAACCAGTGGTTATGCATCACTTGTATCATTAAAAAATTTGTGGAATAAAAAAAACACAACAAACACAACATACTTA
Source organism: Candidatus Gorgonimonas leptogorgiae (assembly GCA_929200515.1). Lineage (GTDB taxonomy): Bacteria > Pseudomonadota > Gammaproteobacteria > Pseudomonadales > Endozoicomonadaceae > CAKMZJ01. The sequence continues at coordinate 106 of CAKNAD010000234.1, forward strand.
AACAAACATGAAGCTCCTATTGCTAATATTCAGCTCTCTATAAACAGTGAATATATAGCTACCACTGCAACTAACAATAAAACAAATATTTATAAATTAAATAGCCATCAAAAATATGAAGTAATATATGTTATTAAACAAGATAATTGTGTTCTTGCTAATATTTATGCTAACGCTTGTTTTAGTAATGATAGTAATACAATTGTAATTAATCATGGAGGCGATATAATAATATTAAGCAACTTAAACTCAGTAAACAATATTACTAAAACCCACTGCAAACTAAATCACACTTCTAGCAAAGCATGTATAAGTAATAATAACAACTATATTGCTATATATACCTTGGAAGATCAGATTATAAAATTATATCGAAAAAATAACCGTAATGAATGGCATGATCTTATTAATATTGATTCTAAAGCTAACATAAAGATAGTAAAATTTAGTGCAAAAGAACATCATTTTGCTGTAATTTCTTCAGATAAAACTATTGTTTACAATTTAAGAAACTCTAGTAAAAAAAATATATTCGCTAAGAAAAAATTACAACCTTTTACTATAGATACTCCTAAAGATGCTAAAAAACACATCATTTTCAACCCATATTTTTGTCAACTACTTGTAGCTTATAACAATATAATTAAAATTTTTACACCTAGTGATACTTCTGAATGGCATAACAAGTTAACATTAACCATCGATATGCCTATTATAAAAACAGTAAAGTATACTAACAATGGGAGTCATATTTTAGTGAATTCTACAAATAATGAGCAATCAGAGATAAAATTATTAGCAATTAATTAATTATACACCTAGAATTTTCATCTGCCACGTGTATACCTTGTACCCCAACATAACAAAAAACCTAATTTAACATTAGTTCAATAAATATTTTTTTTATTGACTATTTTATAATAAATTTCAATGGGATAGAAGATGATAAGCAACGGATATTCAAACATAGTAACTACTCGCTATACACCACTACAAAATACTCTAACTGAAGATGTTATACAACTTGCTGATGCTATTGCTAGTAACAACCAACGCAAGCTAGAGCTTTTATCTAGAAGCTATACAGATAAAGAAATAGCCACCGCAAGATTCAACTGGACAACTAAAGACAATAATACTACATATGAAAACGTGAATTTATTTTTTGTAGCATGCAGGTCGGGAAACGTAGAATTCGCAAAACGCTTATTAGCCACTAAAGAAATATCTATTGATGAAAAATATGGTAGCCTCCAACAAACAGCACTTATGACTGCTACAGCACATATAAAAGTAGATATAATTAAACTATTATTAGACTCTGGTGCTGATTGGAAATTAACTGACCCAACAAAATTTAGAGCGGATCATATACTATTAGCTAGTTGTAAAAACCAAGAAGATATAAATACATGTGTTGAAATTATTTCTCTCTTTATTGATAAAGCACGACAAACAAGTGAGACTCATATTTTAAATGATGGTATTAAAAATATAACAATGATAGATAATCACATGTTATCTATAAAATATACCGATGATTTTAATAGCTTTATAATTACTCGCAAAAAAAAATTTGATAACCTAGAAAGTGTTAGTCTAAATGAAACAACAAGAATAATATACGCTATTAGCAATAATAACGACATCAATAATTATATAGCTCAAGAAAAAAATATAACTCTAATAAAAATGATGCCCTTTTTAGCTAATATTAAAAAACACAAACCAGAGCTGTTTTCTGTTATTTCTGATCAAAATACAACTATTATTTATAATTTACTCTCAAATATGTATAGTACTACAATAATTAATGCTGCAAATAAAAATGAGCCATCTCAGGAGTTGCTTAATTTCATTTTTTTATGATAAATTACCTAGTTTACAAGCTAAAAAGCTTTACTTAATTGTTAAAACACCTATAAATGCACTTGCATTCCTGCCACATTTTACCTCGAATTAGATCTTTTTCTTTAGCCATGAAACCTAGGATTTTCATCTGTCACGTGTATACAATTGTATCTTATATGTTATATCTGGATACTTTTCTGAACATTTTTCTTGTTGCTCTGATAACTTCCAAAATTGCAAGTCAATATCAGGAAATTTCACATTACCAGAATATTCTTTATCTAATCGAGTTAGGTAAATACGCTCAGCTATAGATATTGCTTGTTGGTATATTTGACCACCACCTATTACCATTATTTCTTGATTTTGCGAGTGTAAAAATTGCTTAGCATAGTCAATAGCTGCATCAAAACTAGTAACCCAATGTACGTGAGGGTGTTGTTTATTAGCATTAGAGTTTGGATTTCTACTAATTACAATATGTTCACGCTTTGGCAACACACCAGGTAAAGATTCAAAGGTTTTACGCCCCATAATCATGGGCTTATTCATAGTAACTGATTTAAAATATTTCAAGTCTTCAGGTAAATGCCATGGTATTTTATTATCACATCCTATGACATTATTTGATGCAACAGCAGCAATTAAGCTTATAATCATATTTTGATGTATCCCTTTGTACAACTGCTATTTAAAGTAAAATATCTTTTAATTCGCTATCTTTACGGTCAAGATAATGAATTGATTTAATTCTTCTAATAGTTCTTGATTTACCTCTAATAACTAAAGTTTCAGTTGTTGCTATATTGTCATTGCGAGTTATGCCTTGCAATAAATCACCATTAGTAATACCAGTAGCAGAAAATATTATATGATCCGACTTTACCATTTGTTCTAATGTTAAAATATCACCTGGGGTAACACCCATTTGAGAGCAACGTTGTTTTTCAACTTTAGCATGATCAATATTTTCTATAGTTGCCCCTTTTGCGATATCTCTAGTTAGTAACTTAGCCTGCATATCACCTCCTAGAGCTCTAATTACAGCAGCACTAATAACACCTTCGGGAGCACCTCCGATGCCATACATTACATCTACTTCGCTATCGGGCATACAAGTAAGAATAGATGCAGCAACATCGCCATCGGGAAAAGCGAATACTTTTACTCCTAAAGTATATAGCTTTTTAATTATTTCATCATGTCTTGGTTTAGCTAGTATTGCCACGGTAAGTTTTTCAAGAGGCTTGTTTGCACATTTGGCAATAGTTTTTAAGTTTTCTGCGAGAGATTTTGATAAATCTATTTTTCCTTTAGCTTCTGGTCGACATACTAATTTTTCCATATACATATCTGGAGCCTGTAATAATGAGCCTTTTTCTGCGGCTGCTAATACAGAAACTGCATTATTTTGACCTAAAGCTGTCATTCTAGTACCCTCTACAGGATCAACAGCGATATCGACATCAATTCCATGTTTAGTCCCTACTTTTTCTCCTATATAAAGCATAGGTGCAGAATCGATCTCACCTTCACCTATAACAACTTCACCATTGATATCAACCTTATTTAACATAACTCTCATAGCAGTAACCGCAGCTTGATCGGCTGCGTTTTTATCTCCACGACCAAGTAGTTTATAGGCTGCTAAAGCCGCTACTTCAGTTGCACGAGAAAACTCTATTGCTAATTCTCTTTTCATAATAACTCTCAAGTTAATTATTTGATTAATTTAGCTAATACTACCATAAAAAATTATCAACTGCTATTGAGTAGTTAAATAACAAAACTAAGTCTTTCAATTGTGAATCAACAATCTAAGTGCATAATGCAAATAAAAAAACATAAACAATTCAGTGTTGTACGTTAATCCTCAAATATGTTTTTTTTAGTTAGATGTATACAACCAAAAAGTTTATATTTTTTTTATTAAGTTTTATTTGTAACTTTATCAAGTTTTCGATGTCTATTGTTTAAGGGGCTGTTTATGATCTCTGTAAAAAACATAAAGCAACAAAAAACTAATCAATTAAAAGATCACAAACAGATTCTAAGAAAAATTTTAAAACTACTAGTTTTAAAAAAATTATTAATCAATAAGGTTCAGTTATGAATAAAATAAAAACAGCAATTATCTGTTGCATTATATTTCCTTTATTAGTCGGTTGTGCAGGTAGAAAAGCACACCCTATTAATATCCAACAACCAGGAGATAGCAGTAAAAGCTGTGAAGCTTTAATGCACGAAATGGTGTTTATTCAAAATGAAATTAATAGACTATTACCCAAAACAGATAAATCATCTAAAAACGTAGTTATAGGAGTTGCAGGTATGGTATTTTTACCTGTTATTGCCTTTATAGATTTAAGCAAAGCAGAAGAAATTGAAATTGACGCATTAAGACAACGATACAATCATTTATTAGGCTTATCTTTAACTAAAAAATGCAACCAATAATTTTAACTTTCTAATACCTATAGCTTAATTTTATTAAGAATAGTTTTAAAATAATGGTATTTATACCCTTAGCAGATGAAATACTAGTTTTCAGGGCTAAAGAAAAAGATCTAATTCGAGGCAAAATGCTGCAGGAATGCAAGTGCATTTCAAAGCGTTTTAACGATGAAGTAGATTTTTTTAATAGCC
>CAKNAD010000235.1 GCA_929200515.1 Candidatus Gorgonimonas leptogorgiae
CTATTAAAAAACTTGCAAATTTTTAACTAAAGAAGTATTAAATATGCATCCAGATATAATAGAAAACAGTAAAGTTAAAAGTCCAATTGATTATAATTTAATTTCAATTATAGATGAAAAACATGAACTTATTATTTTATCAAATAATATCAATTGGAGTTATATAAATAAAAAATTATCAGCATATTATTCAGATAAAAAAGGCAGGAAAGGGAAACCTATAAGGCTAATGGTTAGACTTTAAATATTAAAACATGTCTATGTATTGTCAGACGAAGAAGTAGTTTCTAATTGTAGATAAAATCCATACTGGCAATATTTTTGTGGTAATGACAAATTTGAAAATAAAATTCCTATTATCCCAACAAGCTTAACAAAATTTAGAAATAGAATAGGAAAAAGTGGTTTTGAAAACATATTTACTGAAACTATTAAAATAGGAATTAAAGAGAAAGTAATTAAAAAGTCATCCTATGAATCTGTAATAGTTGATACTACAGTTACAGAAAATAATGTAACTTATCCAATAGATGCAAAATTACTAGAAAAAATTAAAATTAAATTAGTTAATTTATCCAAAAAAAACAGAAGTAAAATTAAGACAAACTTATACTATAATTAGCCCAAGATTAGCCATAAAACCAGCAAGATATTTTCATGTAAAACAAAATAAAAGGGGAAATAAAGCTGTAAAAAAGTTCGTAACTAATTAGTAATAGTTATAAGAAATATAGAAAGAAAAATAATAAAATATATAGCCTTCATGAGCAGATACGCTATGTATTAGTAAAGGTAAAGCTCATAAAAGATATGAATTTAGATGTAAGGTTGGATTTAGTTACGACAAATAAAGAAGGCTTTATTTTAAGTAGCATAGCTTTCTGTAAAAATATTTATGATGGTCATTCATTGAGTGATGCTGAAGAAAAATTAGCTTTTCAGAGAAAAAATAATTAAAATGACGTGGATCTATAGAAACAACAATTGATCATATGAAATCTGATAGATTGCTAGCAAAAAGTTATTGAAAAGGCACTAAAGGAAACGAAATTAATGCTATTTTATGTGGAGTTGCCCATAATATTAGACTAATTCTTAAAAAGCTTATACTTTTTTGTATTGTGTATTTTATTTTTATATTTGCAAAACAAAAGACACAAAACAAAACGAAAAAATTTCTTTTTTCAGGGTCGACGAGCTAGAATGTTCGTTTACAGTCATAACACTTATATCTCTGCAAACCTGATGTCTCCATGATTTTTAATCGCATGAGATTTATTGCAAAAACGACAAGAAACTTTTATTGTAGCCATAAGAATAAAATTTAAAAATATACTACTTACATTTGTTGAAGTCACTACCCTATCAAATAAATTCTTCTTCTTTGCTATAGCTTTTTTTCTATAAGATTATTAAAAATAAATATACCTTCATAAAACTCAACCTCTATAAATTTTAGGTTTAATTGCTTTTTAAAGATAACTATTACAAAAAAAACTGCATGACATTAGACGTGTATTCTAGTAAACACATGCATCATTTAGTAATTCCTGTATATCTTTAGTTATTAGTTTTCTAAAAATAGATATTAAGTAATTATCATTGCAGTTAATCATTTAAAAATTTCCTTCTTTATTGTATACTGCATAACTTAAGATAAAATATATTTTTTAGACTAATACTATAAACAAGTTAGTAATAGATATTAGCTTTGAAAGAAATTTTAGATAGATTATCAGATTAATCAATATAAGATAAAACTTTCTAAAGCTCTAAAATAAAACTATTTTTATAATCTAGGATTAACTAATGAAGGCGTCGCTACAAAGAACTAAGTACATTTTAACTGTCTTATTACTTTCATCTGTTCTCAATTTTTTTATTCTAAATAATACTTATGCATCAGTTAAGATAGACGAAGATAAGAATAACAAAATTACTATTTCCCATGCTATTAGCTTCCACGACAACCCTAAATACCCGGCTAATTTTAAACATTTTGAATACGTTAATCCTAATGCACCTAAGCAAGGTGTACTAAAACAAGCTAAAATAGGGACATTCGATACTTTTAATACTTTTTTGCATAAAGGTATATTTGATTCAGGCTGTTATTTTATCTATGACCCTCTGATGGTAAAATCGGGAGATGAATCATATACAGTGTACGGACTAGTAGCACAAAAAATAGAATATCCAGAAGATTTATCTTGGGTTATTTACCATATAAATTTAGCGGCTAAATTTCAAGATGGTGTACAAATAACAGCAGAAGATGTAGCTTATACTTTTAAACAATTAGTAAGCAAATGCTCCCCACATTATAAAGATCTGTATAAAGATATCGAGGAAGTCAAAGTTATTAAAAAAAATAAAGTCTACTTTAAGTTTAAAACTCCAAATAACCGTGCATTAGTTCTACAATTATCTCAATTACAAGTTATTCCTAAACATTATTGGAATAAACTAGAGAATGATATATCAAAACCAACTTTAGTTCCACCTTTAGCTAGTGGTCCGTATCGAATAAAAAACTTTGAATTTGGGAAATATATAACTTATGAACTAATTGAAAACTATTGGGCAAAAAACTTACCAGTAAATCAAGGCAGACATAATTTTAAGGAATTATTGACTGAATATTATCATGATGATGTGGCAGCAATAGAAGCTTTTAAAGCAGGAGCTTATAACCTAAGAGTAGAACAAAATCCTAAATATTGGAAATACGAATATGAAACAGATAAAATTACAAAACAAAATTTAGAAAAAGAAGATATTTCAAATAGTATTACAGGTGTTCAAGCTTTTGTTTTTAACCTACGTAAAAACATTTTTAGCGATATAAAAGTACGTAAAGCTATATCTTTGTTATTAGACGTTAATTGGATCAATAAGCATCTATTTTATGATATGTATACTATATCACATAGCTTATTTAATAACTCCGATCTTGCAGCTCAAGATAAACCCAATGCTGAAGAATTGAAGCTTATAGAACATTATAAAAACCAACTTCCTCCTGAAGTTTTTGAAAAATCTTGGAAACCAATAGCTACAGATGGTTCAGGTAACTGGCGCATGCAAAAATTACTTGCATATAAATTATTACAGGAAGCGGGCTGGCAGATACAAGAAAATAGCTTAGCAGATAAAAACGGTAATGTATTAAAATTTGAAATTCTATTAGATAATCCAGAATTTGAACGCTTTGTTATTCCTTTTGCTAATAATTTAAAAGAACTAGGAATTAACGTTAAAGTAACAACTATAGACCATTCTAGATATATTAATAGAATAAAAAATTTTGATTTTGATATGATTATCTATAATTTTTCATTAAGTACATCGCCCTCCTTTGAGCTAGAATTTTTTTGGCATAGTAGAAATAAAGATAGATGTTCTGGCCTAAATATGACTGGTGTATCTTTACCAGTATTAGACTTTATAACCGATAAAGCAAAAGAAACCAAAAAACGTGATGAACTAATAGCTATAACACGCAATATAGATAGAATAATATTATGGAATTATTTTATAATTCCGCAGTGGTTTCAACCTTATTGGGCCATGATATACACAAAAAATATAAAACATTCGAATAAAGCTTCAAAGTATGAAACAGGATTGTCTACTTGGTGGTGGGAAAATTAAATATCGTAAATAATTATAAGCTTTTAATTAAATTGGTATTTCGTAGGTTTAGCGTCGATTAAATCAATAAATATTAATAAAAAATAAAATCTTAGAAAACGCATACCAACGGGAGCTATTAAAAATATTTTTGTTAAAGATCCTTAAAATGCTCTAGCATTTCTTCGGCACTTTGCCTCGAATTAAACCTTTTTACTAAGCTCTGAAATCTAGCATTTTTATCTGCGAGGTGTATACACAGATAGTGGGTTTTTGGCAAGAAAATATTTTATATCTGTAGATTAATAAATTAAGTGCATAATTTATCAATCTACCATCTAGAAGCTTTTGTTAAATATTTAGCCGTCATCTTTAACTGCAAAATGTATAAGGCACGTACTGAGGTTTTATCGTGCGGTAGCTAAAATTTTAACTAAAGCTAAAAAAGCGAGTTCGTATACTTGTGATCCTAGACCAGATATAGTGCCTATAGCTATATCACTAAAAAATGATTTATGTCTAAAGCTCTCACGCTTAAAAACATTAGAGATATGCACCTCAATAAATTTAATATCAACTGCGAGTAGCGCATCACGTATCGCAACACTTGTATGCGTATAAGCCGCAGGATTAATAATAATTGCTGCTACATTACTATTTTTAGCTTGTTGGATTGTATCTATTAACTCGCCTTCATGATTACTTTGAAAAAAATCTAGATTATAACCATATTGACTTGCAAGTGTTTGCAAATTAGTTTCTATGGTGTTTAAGTTATCAGCCCCATAATAATTTACCTCTCGACAACCAAGTAAATTTAAATTAGGACCATTTAATACTAGTATTTTTTTCATTAGTTATGATGTGTCTTAGCTATCACGCAACTTAGCATTTAACTTAGCTTGCATATTATCGATGATGCTATCGATATCTGCTTTGATTTCTGCATCTTCTAAGGTGCGAGTTAT
>CAKNAD010000236.1 GCA_929200515.1 Candidatus Gorgonimonas leptogorgiae
TTTCTATTATTAATTTACTATAAATAATGAGCTACAATTTTGTCATAATTAAGACTAATCGTTAGTGATTATATGTCTTCTTCATCAGAGTTTTGTTTTATATCAAACAGAATATTTTCATCAAATTGTTCTTCTATATAAGATAAAAAATTTGTTTTTTGAATAATTTGTTCTATATAAAGCATAGTATCATCGTCAATGTCTTGCTCTACACAAGCCATTTTATTATCTGGTAACTTTAACGGGTCAGGTTTATTATTGTCTTGATAAACATTTTGGGTTTCATGATTTAATCTAGAATGTACTTTCGTAACTATTCCAACAGAACGGCTTTTATCCTCAGTAATACATGGGGCTGGTTTATAAGGGCTATGATCTATTGGTATATTTTTTATATTGCGGTTATGTAATTTTGTTCTTTTATGAGACTTGAAATATTTTATACAAGTAAAGGACCGATCACAAATGTAGCATGTAAATATCTTATCGCCATGAGTGGTTTCGTGGTTTCTTAGGCTTCTTTCCGTATTAAGCTTTTTACCGCAGGTACCGCAAGGATATTTTTGTTGATTGTAATGTACTAACATATGATTGTCTAATGTCTCTTTCCTAGTAAGGATACTAGTGCATCCTTCAAAAGTACATGGGTATTTTTTAGATTGTGTGCTATTGTTTTTAACATTATCATCGATATTTCTATCTGGCTGTTGATTATTTTGCGAGCATGAGGCATTAGAAGTTAAATTAGTTGTTAGAGATATATCCATAGAAAAACCTAGTAAGTTTAATACTGCGTAAATATTTTTTTATTAGACTAAAAATATAATTTAAAGTTTCTCGATAAGTTACAACTTTTAGATACTAATCAATACTCGCCGTTTTCATTAAGTCTGGTATTAAGTAATATCATAAAATTTAACAATGCTAACAAAGGTAATGTAGCATTATAAGAGCCTAGGTGGTTGCCGTCGCCATTATAAGTACCTGTAAAGAAATTAGGATATTTTATATGAGAAGGCACAATATTATCATCATATAGTGTTTTAGGTAAAACGCCTTGATTTATATGGTTAGCAAAACAATCATGCATATAAGATTCTAGTTTATTTGTACTATTGTTTTCGTCAAATACAACGATTGTCTGTTTTGCTGTCCAGTATAATAGCTCAGTAGTGGCACGATCTAGCCATATAGTATAATCGGTTTTAGTTAATTGCATAAACTCTTGTAAATTAATGGTTTCATTTTGTACTCGTGCTTTTAAAAATGTTGTAAATAAATTTTCGATAAACTCAGCAACTTGTTTATGCTGATTTTTATTTTTATAATGGTAGCTATCTTGTGGTTTATGTAGTCGTGCATACAATAAAATCGCAGCTAGTAAGCATTCACAAGTTGCATTGGCAGCTAAAATATTTTGTGTTACCGCCTGAAATAGTTTTAATCCTTGGCATCCTGTTCTGGTTAATATAGTAAATATTTCTCCATAGAATTCGCAATCAGCTAAATCACGTATGCCTGTCCAGCCGTAATCTGGTCTTGCAGTTGCTGTTGTATCCCAACATTCTAACTTACCTACCATGTTAATGTCTGTACGTTCTATCGGGTATTCTCTAACAGAATTACACTCTAGTTGCCTTAGTAGCATATGTAAAGCTATCCAGTGGCGATCATCTCTCACATAATGAAAAGCTGGTAAAGTAGATGTATGATATATACCATGATACATAAAAACTCCAATATCATGACAAGCTTTTAATAATCCAGTTTCTGATTTAATAAACGGTTGTTGCGGATTGCCAATATCAACTTTATGTGCGTATTGTAAATAATCTTTGGATCCTGCAAAGATTAAGACATCAACGCATTCTACATTGTTATCATCGTTATATCTCTCAAAACTATCTTCGCAGTTAAAAGCACAATCAGGCAATAAATTAACAGGTATGCTTACCATTTTCTGTAAAGTTGGTATATCGCTCCACAACTGACGACGTAATTGTTTTCCAGCATCAGTTGTATGTAAAAACTCTAAAAAATAGCCTTCTTTTATAAATTCATTTAAGGGTTCATCTTTTTTTCTGAATTTATAAAATAAAGCTGTTGTTTCTGAAGTGTTTACTTGGATAGTTCTGCCTCCTGTTACTTTAGCCTGAGAGAAGTCATTATCAATTTCATCTAAGGGTAGATTAGCTAATTCTTTATTTAGATAACTTTTTAAATATTGAGCTATTGTAGAGATATTATTTTTTTTATTAGCATTAATAAATTTATAACATGAGGCTAAGAAGTCGATGGCAGTTATTGCTGGCACTGCTAGTTTTAACGGACTGGTTTTACTATAAAGTTCTGTTATTACAGGATGTTTGTGAGGCATGATGTCGCCTTTTTTTATTTTTTCTAACAGTTGGTTTTTGAAAGTTTCTGGTATTTTAGTTGATTTTAATATAGAAAATAATGCTGTAGAGAATCTAGCGCAACATAAACTAGTGTGCTTTAAAATTTTATTTTTACTGTCGTTATCTAATAATTCATTACTAAACAGATCTTCAATAAATATAAGATCAAATCTATTATCCCATTGAGCATATTCATCAATTAGTTTTGTTAAAAATTCTGTGGTTAATAAATAACTAGGGATGTCATGCATATGTTTTCTATCTATATTAGTGCATAAATAAAACCACATATCTGAATTTCTATATTCAGTAGGAATATTGTAAAGAAACAGCTGTTTCTTTTTTCTATAAGCAATAATATCAGCTATATCAGTTACGATTACAGGTTGTGGCGGTATATTATTATAAGCTTCAATGTAATGTTCTTTAGTTAAGTATTCTTTGTTTATAATGCTGATATTATAAGGGTCTTTAGCTAAAAGGTTCTTGATTACCTCGCTATTTGCTTGGAAATGATCAGGAAGATTTGGGTATAAATACGGGTTTTCATTACAATATGCAATACATTGTTCTTCTGTTAGGCTATCATTAAGCAATAAAAATAATTCCGTTTTTTTATCTGCAGATGCTAGTAATGCATCTTGTATTATAATTTTATGCTTAGGAATATAACTTTTAATTATATCAAGTTCTTTTTTGCTTAAAGAGCTAGCGGATTTTATTCTAATTAACACTAGTTCTATATTAATGCTATCTTCAGGTATGCAAGCAATGGTTTTAGTTGCTATTAACCGTAACACTGCATCATTTATAACCTCAGAATCGAAATTTTTTATGGCTTTTACATTGCTCATACAAGCCATCGCTGTAATTTCAGGGGTTTCTTGTAAACTAGATGCTGGTAGTAGGTGTATTCCTTGAAATTGTAAATCGTTGATTTTTATATCGCTAATTTTTATGTCTTTAATTTTTTCTATGAAATCATCTGCTAATTCGTTACGTAGTTTTATAGGGGTTAATGAAAAATCTATTTTTTTAGCATATCTTAAATATAACCTACACATGTCAGCAGTTTTAAATTTGTCATCTAAATAGCAAAAATATTCTCCAATATTGCTTAATAAACCATAAAAAGCATTATCGCATATTTGCTGTGTTTGCTGTTCTTTAGGTATGTAAGTTATAAACTCATGATGTCCGCAAGCAAAAGCTAATTTAGCTATCTCTATATTTTGTTTGATTTCTGTGGGTAGCTTATTAAAAGGTATTAGTTTCATGTTGTTTAAATAATAAAAGAAACCTATATTGTGCTGTAGTTTGATTAAATCATCTGTAGTGAATTTATATAAACTAGACAATATAACTAATTGCTCATCGGTTAATGCTTCAATGCTACCGCCATTTTTAAAATGTAGCATAAGTTTTTGTTCTTCTATATTTGCAAAACAATTCTCAGTGCTGGTTATTTTATAATTAGTTATTGGTGTTAAATTAGCCAGCTGAGCGTTAGGGGTATTGGTAGTAATGACTTCAACTGTTTTTGTAGTTTGAGTTGTATCATTGCTGATGTTATTTGTTGATTCTCCGTATTGTATGCTTTGCATGAATAATCCTTACTATTTTAATACTAATTTTATAGACTAAAAAAACAGCCGAAAGTTTTAAATTAGCAAAAATAAATAGCATAGTTTTTATTAAATTAATTTTTGTTAATCAAATTTAATATTTAACGTAAGACTAAACCGGCAATCTTGACGAGCATCCATAATATACGAAGTCCATTTTAATGGATTATAGATATGGTGATAGTTAATATTAATAGATGTATAATTATTTAATACATATTTAATATTAATAATATGACTAGATTGTTTTAAGTTTTGAAGTGTTTTTAGTGTATATGTATTAGGTATATGCTTATTTAAAAATAAATCATAAATATTTGAATCGAAACGGTCAAAGTTTTCATAAGTATATGCAATAGAAAAATCTTTATAAATCAGGTTTGCGCCTATAAAGTAGCCTGACTGTGTTATATCTTTAAATCTTTTACTTTTATGATCGTTTTGATTAGACGCTTCAGATAAACCAGATAAATACCAAGTATATTGTGAAAATATTTCAGCCGAAAAAGCATCATTTATAGGTAGACTAATAATAGTTCCAACTGCATAGACATCATTTCTTCTTTTGCCATCTG
>CAKNAD010000237.1 GCA_929200515.1 Candidatus Gorgonimonas leptogorgiae
TGACTACTTCCATGTTTTCCATTCCGTTAGATAATATTATTACGTGTATATACACGTGGTAGTTGAAAATGTTAGGTGTATGTAATTAGGATTTAGATGTTATTTGACTTCCCACTTATCATAAGAAAAGTAAAACCACCTTAAATTTACGAGTTGGTGATATCGCCTCTATCGCTATGTTTAGCCATAAGTACATCATCTCGATCACCTTGTAGTATAGATTCTGACTTAAGGCAAAAGGTAATTTTATTTTTACTTAGATCACTATTTGCTTTACTTCCTTGAAATCTGTAAGTGCAATAAAATTAATTATTTGCTTACCTATTCAAAATCATGGGAGCATTTTACCATACAATTAATGTAAAACAACCCTGTCTTATTATATACACTTTATATCACAAAGAAAATGACGACCCACATCCACAAGTTGCTTTTGCCTTAGGGTTTGTTACCACAAACTTAGAACCGTATAACCCTTCTGTATAATCTACCTCAGCTCCATATAAATACTGATAACTTAAAGAATCAATTACGAAACTTGCACCTTGGTGTTCAACTGAAGTGTCATCTTCTGCAATGTTGTTATCAAGCATAAAGCCATATTGAAAACCCGAACAACCACCACCAGTTACATAGATACGTAAAAATCCACCTTCACTGTATTTATCATTATTAGCTAATAGTTGTTTAACTTTACTAGCTGCACTTGATGAAATTTTTATTGGGTCTGTTTGGTTGTTTTCTGTGGTGCTCATTTGTATTAATGCCTAATAAATATTAATTTTTATAAAATATTTTATATTTTAGTGATGCCAATTTTTATGCGTATAGCCTCTAAATTAGGTCTAGCTATACTTCGCGCTCTTTGAGATCCTTCGTGCAACATCTCATAAATAAGTTTGGGTTGCTTGATAAAATCAAGGTACTTTTCTCTAGCTTCTGCTAATTGTAAGTTTATTATATCAAAAAGTTGCATTTTTAAATCTCCCCAACTAGCTCCGCTTGCATATTCATTGGTAATATTCACTAATTGTTCTGTAGATGCAAAGGCAGAAAACAATTCAAATAATATGCAATTATTAGTACTTTTAGGCTCCCCGGGTTGCAGAGAATTAGTTTTAATTTTCTTTATTAATTTTAATAATTTTTTCTCTGTACAAAAAATTGGTATAGTATTGTCATAACTTTTACTCATTTTTCTGCCATCTAATCCTGTTAATACAGCATTTTTTTGTAATATGGCTTTAGGAATAGTTAAATCTGTTTTATATAAATAATTCATTTTATTGGCTATATCTCGAGCCATTTCAAGATGCTGAACTTGATCACGACCTACAGGAATTTCACTAGCATTAAATAATAGTATATCAGCAGCCATTAAAATAGGATAACAGAATAATCCCATACTAATTGCTTTATCATCATCTTTTGAACCTGATATTTGATTCTCTTGAACTGCAGCTTTATATGCATGAGACCTATTCATTAAGCCTTTTGCAGTAGCACAAGATAAAATCCAATTAAGCTCTAATATTTCAGGAACATCAGATTGTCTGTAAAAAATATCTTTTTCAGCATCAAGCCCACATGCTAGCCAAGTTGCTGCAATTTCAAGTGTATTCTTGGATATTTCCTTAGGATTCTTCTGCTTTATAATTGCATGGTAGTCAGCTAGAAAAAATAACGAGTTCTCATTATTGTTTCTACTAGCAGTAACAGCTGGTTTAATAGCACCTAGATAATTTCCTAAATGCGGTATACCTGTTGTAGTAATTCCTGTAAGCAAGGGGACTAATTTAGATTTATCCATAAGTAAAACTCAATTTATAATGTACTTAATTTATATACACCTAATAAATGAAGATGCAGAATTTCAGAGCTAAATAAAAAGATTAAATTCAAGACAATTTAACGATGAAGTTAAGCTTTTTAGTAGCTCCCTAAGGGCAAGGTTTATAAGATTTTACCTAAAACGTATTTTTTAATTGCGTATCAACTACATTAAAAAATACTAACATAGAATAAAAGTTTATAAACAGCAATAGGCAGGGAACTAAGTGTATGCTAAATACTTATCTATAGCTTTAAATGCATTATTAGAGTTATTATTTGTTAACTCTTGATATAACTTATTTAACTGACTGATCATATCTTGGCTATATTGTTGGTCGCTTAAAATTCTATGCATTTCTTGGTATAAGTTATCACAAGTTGCTTTATCTTGCAATAATTCAGGCACAATAAACTTCTTTGATAAAATATTAGGCAAAGCAACATAAGGTATTTTAATTAAAGACTTAATAACCATATATGAAAAACAGTTAACTTTATAACTTACAACCATTGGTTTTCTATGCAAAGCAGTCTCTAATGTTGCAGTTCCTGAAGCTACAATTACTGCTGTGCTAGCTGCTAATACTAAATCTGACTGCCCTTCAATTAACATTACATCAAGCTGCTTAAATTCTTTGAGTATATTAGCTATCTTAGCTTTAATCTGTGAATTTGCAGCTGGTATTACAAAAACTAAATCTGTAAAAGTAGCTTGTAATTTACTTGATGTTTCAATAAATAGTCTTCCTAGTCGGTTTATTTCTGCATTACGACTGCCAGGCAATATCGCAATTACTCTTTTGTTGTCTGGTATTTTTAATTTTTTTCGTGCTTGCTTTTGGCTGACAAAATCAGTTATTTTATCTGCATATGGATGACCCACAAAGGTTGCTGGAATATCATATTTACTATAATATTCAACCTCAAAAGGAAATAACGTCAGCATGTGGTCTATCTTTTTTTTAAACTCTTTGATGCGATGCTCTCGCCAAGCCCATACTTTAGGGCTAACATAATGAATACAAGTAATACCTGCTGCTTTTAAGGGCTTATATAGTCTAAAATTAAAATCAGGAGCATCAATACCAATTACAACATCAGGTTTATCAGTAAGAAATTGTTGAATTAAATACCTTTTTAGCTTTATAAGTTTAAATATAGCCCCCAAAACTTCAACTATACCCATCCGTGAAAGTTGATCTATAGACGCAAGATTATGAAATCCTTTACTTAGCATATCTTTACCACCAATACCATAGCAATAGGCATCGGGGTACTTGTTACGAATATCCTCTAATAGCTTTGCACCTAAAACATCACCTGATTTTTCTCCAGCAATTATAGCAATTTTTTTTATTTTTTCTAAGTTGTTATCACTGTCATAGTTATTCACCTTGTGATTCCTCTTGTAGATGTTTTCAAAGAGTCTATTAGTAAATTTAACTCCCTTGATGGTGTGATTTTTTGTAATTCAGCTACGGCTTCGCTAGTTGTATACCCCATTCGATAAATTATCTTGTAACATTGATTTAACTGCCGTATTAATTTAGGCGAATAACCTCTTCTACGCATGCCTTCATAATTCATTCCCTGAGTAATTGCCGGATGCCCTGATGCCATGACAAAAGCTGGGAGATCTTTAAATAATACAGTTTTAGCTGCTGTCATGCTATATGAACCTACCTTACATTTTTGATGTATAGCAGTGTACCCTCCAAAAATAACACCGTCTCCTACATGGACATGCCCTGCTAATGCTGTATTATTAGCTAAAATATTATCATTTCCTAACACACAGTCATGGGCAATATGTGTATATGCCATAATAAAATTATTGTTACCAATCAGGGTTAATCCGTTATCTTGGACTGTTCCACGATGCAAAGTACAATTTTCTCTAATAGTATTGCCATTACCTATTTCTAACCATGTTACTTCGCCATGATATTTTTTATCTTGAGAGTCTTCACCTATACTATTGAATTGATAAATTTTATTATCTTGGCCAATTTTAGTATATCCTTTAATAACAACATGATGATAAATAATGCTATTATCTTCGATAAAAACATTAGGTCCTATATAAGACCATGGTCCAATTTTAACATTGTTGCCAAGTTCAGCACTAGGATGCACTATAGCTGCTGGGTGAATGTCTACTGAGACACTTTCCTTTATTGATATATCGCTTCTAATTTGTGTATCAGTCAAAACACTCTTTCCTTAACATTAACCATATTTGATTTATTAGGTTAGGGTCTGACAACAATTTATTTAAAGATAAATAGTACATACATCCAACTTATAAAAATCAAATGATTTTAACTATAACTGGTATATGATATTTATAATCTATAACTGACAAACCAAAAATACATATTCTACTTTAATGTGTATCCACCTTAAAAGGAAAATAATTCCCAAGGTTTTGTTACTAAAATTAAACTTTCTTATTAAGCTTAACAACAAGTGGATACACAAAGAAATTACTATAATAATACTACTAGATGTCTATAATTACTACTTTATATGATAAAATATATAATAAAATTATTTTTTTATAAAATAGAGCACATACTAAACTCTTCATTTGCTTTTTAATTTAATATGAATTTATAAGTTCTATATTATGCAAATGCTAGGTTTCAGGGCTAAAGAAAAAGATCTAATTCGAGGCAAAACGCTACCCGAATGCAAGTGCATTTCAAAGTGTTTTAA
>CAKNAD010000238.1 GCA_929200515.1 Candidatus Gorgonimonas leptogorgiae
TAGAAGCCTTGCCCTCTGGGGGCTATTAAAAAAATCTACTTCATCGTTAAAACACCTAGAAATGCACTTGCATTCCTGCGGTATTTTGCCTTGAATTAGATCTTTTTCTTTAGCCCTGAAACCTAGCATTTTCATCTGCCACGTGTATATATACACGTGGCAATTGGAAATTAAGGTTTATAAATAAAAACTTATAAAGCTACTAATTTTTGTAAATTGGCCACAACCTCTGTTGGAGTTATGCTATCAAATTTTTCTAGTTGATTGCTAAAAACTTGATTTTTTATGAAATTTTCGCTGTATAGATGGATTTGATTATTACCATAAGCACCGATGTTTTTAGGATTAGTTACATTATATAATGAAACACAAGGAATTCCTAAAGCGCCGCTAAGATGGGCAAAACCGGTGTCGACGGCTACACTAGCCGTGGCTTTAGCTAAAATTGCAGCTAGATCATTTATTGACATTTTATCTAATAACTTAACTTTATTGGAGTATTTGGCGATTTTTTCTGCTCTAGTTCTTTCTATTTTATTATAACTAGGAAGATATACGTTTATGTCGTATTGTTCCAAAAGTTTTGCCAAGTTACACCAGTTGTGATCGGGCCAGTGTTTAAACTTCCAGGTGGTACCATGAAAAAAAATAATATAAGGTTTGTTATTAGAATTAACCTGATTGCTAAAGCTTGTTCGATCTAAACCACAACTAGTTGTTTTTTCTGGGATATCGTAACCTAATGATTTAGCAAATAAAGTTCTAATTCTATCAACTGCGTGCATATCCCAGCTAATTTTATGAGTGTTGTTATAGAATATACTTGCTAATGGTTCTCTCGCTGAGCTATAGCTATAACCATGGGAGCTACCTTGTGCAATTTTAGAAAAAACAGCACTTTTAATTAGCCCTTGGGCATCTATTATAGCATCATATTTTTTGGCTTTTAAATTACTAAGAAAGCTAGATATTTCATTATTGCTGTATGCTTGTAAAATATTCTTACGCCATCTGCGAGTAGCCACAGTAATTATATTTTCAATACCATTATGCCAAAGCGGTAATTCAGCAAAGCTTTCTTCTACTAGCCAATCTATGCTAAGATCATTTATATTATCTGTTGCTTCAGTAACAGCCGGGAAACTGTGAATAATGTCTCCTAGAGAAGAACTTTTTATTAGTAAAAGCTTCATGCTAAACCTTAGTTATCAATAAAAATTTTAAAGGTATTTTATTGTAGTTAATTAATATCTTGATATTGCTCGTAGCTTAATAAAGATTCTGATTCATCTGTATTATTAATTTTAATTTTTACTACCCAGCCTTTATCGTAAGGACTCTCATTTATATATTCAGGGTTATCTTCTAATTCTGTATTCACAGCAATTATAGTCCCTGCTACTGGAGAATATACTTCTGCAGCTGCTTTTGATGATTCAACAACACATATTTGTTCTTCTTTTTCAACTAAAGTATCTACTTCAGGCAACTCAACGTATACGACATCTCCTAAAGATTCTTGAGCATGTTGAGTTATACCTAACGTTACATGATTGTTATCTTCAAGTGCTATCCATTCGTGTGTTGGCGTATATTTTAAATTTGTAATATCTTTTTGCACTTCTATTATTTCCTGTAAATTGTGATAGAGTGGTCAGTAAACACATGGTGAATAAATTATATACCATTAAGTTTTTGCTTTCAACTACCATAATTTTTATGTTGGGCATGAATGATTTTACCACTTGTATTGATGCTATCATTACCCATTAAGTATATATATGCTGGCATGATATCTTCTGCTGTTGCTAGGGATAGCGTATCTTCTAATGGATAAGCTTGAGCGCGAATTTTAGTACGTACAGCTCCAGGGTTAATGCAATTTGCTCGTACACTAGAGACACCATCTTCTTCATCTGCTAGTGTATACATTAATGATTCTATAGCTGCTTTAGTTGCTGAATATGCTCCCCAATATGCACGCCCTTTAGATACATCATGCGAATTAAGTATTATGGAAGCGTTATTGCTTTTTCTCATAATTGCTAATAGGTGCTTACACATAAAAAAACATGAATGGACATTAATTTGAAAAGAAGCTAACCATTGTTGCTCAGGAGTTTGTAACAGTGGCCTTAATTCTGCTAAATATTCATTGGTTAATAGTAATCCGTCTAATGCGTCAAAATTTGTAGTAATACTGTTGGCGACTTCTTGGTAATCTTGTTGTTTACAATTTAGAAAGTCAATACGATGAATTACAGGTTCTGGATAACCAAAATTTACTATTTCATCATACAAGACTTCAAGTTTTTCTAAGTCGTTTCCTAATATAATTACAGTGGCGCCATATTTAGCATATTCTACAGATGCGGTATATCCAATTTCTTGTGTAGCATCAGTGACTAAAATTATCTTTCCTGATAGTAAATTAGCTGGAATTCTATAGTTAAACATAGATGTTATATTTCCAAAAATTATTTATAAATGGTTACATATGCTTGAAATTATACGTTAAATATTCTATTTTACAGCATGTTTTTATAAATTAGTTGTTTTAATTGTGCAAGACTCTTAAATAATGTAGTATGAATAAATTAGTAGTCTTAGATTGTAATAAATTTTTAAACGGAATAAAATAAGGAAATACTTAAGTGTTTAACCCTAGAGAACTATTAAACATATTTGTTTACTCTTTTATGGTATTTATTTCAATCGCAAGTGCACATATGGAGCATAGATTACCATCTAGTGAAAAGAATTTAAAACTAGAAAATAAAAATCTAACTTTAACTAATTATCAGCAAGAAGCATTAAGATATTTACATGAAGAAGAAGATTCTAGTTGTGAAATTCAAAAATCTTGTGTTGATAAAAATACAGGAATGACAACTGTTTCGCTTCTAGTAAAGTCAATAACTTGGCCTAAAAAAAATAATTTTATAACTTCTAATCACCCCCAATGGGTTCATAGAGTTAACATATATATACCTAAAAATACTGATAAAAACACCGCACTATTACATGTCGGCAACGGTATTTTGTATCCAACGGCTGAACATCCAGATAGCATTGCTAAACTAGGTTTTGCTAAAATAGCACAAGATACTAATTCTGTAGTTATTGAAGTTAGAGATATTCCAAATCAATTCTTGGCTTTTACAGAAAAATATGGTGATACAGTAATAGAAATAAATGGCAAAAGAGAAGATGATTTATTCATGTATACTTGGGTTAAATATTTAACTAATCCTAAAGAACATGTTTACATGCCTTTACATATTGCAATGGCAAAAGCAACAATACGCACTATGAGCGCATGCCAAGATTTTTTATTAAAACAACATAATATTACTATTAACAATTTTGTATTAAGTGGTATATCTAAAAGAGGCTGGGCCGCTTGGTTAGTTGCTGCTTTTGATTCTCGAGTAATAGCTCTTATGCCTGTAGTTTGTGATTTTTTAGATTTAAATAATCTTATAAAAACGATGCAAAAGCTAGAAAACAGAGAATATGCTGCTTATGATATGGTAGGTTTTTTTCAGCCATATTTATTAACTACCCAAATGCAAAAACTAATTAATTTAGTCGATCCTCTAGGGTACCAGCGATTTATTTCTATGCCTAAATATATAATATCTTCTGTGAGTGAGAAATATGTACCTCCTGAAATTAATCAAAGTTATCTTCGTCATATAGAAGACAAAAATTTGAAGGTGTTTCCTAACACCGGACATTTTCTTGATAAAAATAATAGTGAATTATTAACAGCTACCATGCAATCTTTTTATGCTGCTTTTATTCATGGTAAAAAGTTACCAAGTATAACTTATAAATTTGATGGAAAATCAATACAAGCTAAGTCAACAGCTACTCCTAAAAAAGTATTGTTGTATACTTTAACTTCTAAAACTAATAATTTTATCTCTGATTATTCTACTATTATCACAAATATAACAATAGAAAAAACTAGCAATAAATTTGAAGTTCCTGTTAATGCTGAAAATAATAAATCACAATTATACATATTAGAATTTCATTATGATAATAATTCTTTTAATGATTTTATTATTACAACTCCTGCATTTAGACAGAATAAAAAGTAAAAGTTATGTAGAAGATGTATAAGCATCTTCTACTTTAAAATATTAAATTGAAAAAAATAAAACTTTAACAATATAATATAGTCTAAGCTAAGCTAAGCTAGATATATAATTTTATAACGATTTTAAACAAATAAAAACAATAATAATGTTACCAATTACAAATCAAGTATCTTATACTACTATTAATCAAAATAACGATTATAACCCAGTTACAAAATATATTGCTCCTAAAATCTCTTTTGAGCAACAATTATTAACAAGGTCGGGGTTAAAGAGGCATATAACTAAATTAAATAATTTATATGAGCAAGGTATAGCTTCTAATTGGCATAATGCTGCAAAAACTGATATTTACTTATTACCTAAAATGTTATGGTTAATACGTAAAAAATACCCAAAAATGAATTTAATATTTTTAGAGTTAGGAGTTAACCAATT
>CAKNAD010000239.1:0-1144 GCA_929200515.1 Candidatus Gorgonimonas leptogorgiae
GCATAGTTAGTTTCTAAAAATATATACAGGAAAAGAAATAATTAATTACAGTATATGAAAAATAGAATAATAACAATTATTTTTACATGGAACTAATTTATATTTTTGTTATCTAATAAAATTTAATACATAATTTATAAGGATAAACTTTATTATGCTAACTAGTAGGATGCAAGCTGTTGAATACACAGCACAGCAAATAGAGCAATCACAACCATTTAATACAGCATTTAGCAATTATCAAATTAACAAATTGTCTGTTAACGACAATATTTTACCAGATTCTAACACCGCTAATACTTCTATAAACCATGATTTACCTCCAGTCCCTATGCTACAAATAGCAAATGGAATAATAGTTAAAGATTATACCAATGATAGTAATTTTGTTAAAAGACTAGAGAATATGTCTTATCAAGAAGCAGAAAGTTTATCTGTATTAGTAAATCAGAATAAAGATTATTTTCCAATGCCTTGCATGAATATAACTGCTAAAGTACTAGATAAAAGCATAGATGATATTTTAAAACATTATTCATTATCTGACAAGCAAATAGAAATTTTTAGAAACCTACAGCAAGAATTAAGGCAGTTATATCCAACTTACCCATATAAAGCATCTTTTATTTTAGTTTATAAAATTTTATTATGTAAATCAGTTATAGAAAATAAATATCATAAAATAGCATTAGATTCATTATTACAACTATCAGAAAAAGATTTTGAAGATACAGTAAAAAATTACTATAGTGATGTTACGGAAGATAGATTTACTATGAATGTAATTGGTATTCATTCTACAGCTGATTTTCAAGATAACTGTTGCTTAGATGATATAATCGATCTACCTTGGCATGATGTATTTGGGGAAACTTTCTCATTTGAAGAGCAGCTAATACAATTATATAAAGATAATTTTGCTTTTGATCATGTAACCATATATGCAGATGGCACGCCAATATCACCATTTAAAACTGATAACATTTTAGTGCCTTATACTGGCTGTTTAACTATTAATAACCTTAATAAAATATGGCCATTACCAATATGGCTAGTTGGTTGTCCAGTAGAAGAATTAACAAATGCCGATGGTTATGATGCCTATTCAAGTTGTTTTTTTGAACATGATTTATTCCATTTACGT
>CAKNAD010000239.1:1244-4544 GCA_929200515.1 Candidatus Gorgonimonas leptogorgiae
TGGTTATGATGCCTATTCAAGTTGTTTTTTTGAACATGATTTATTCCATTTACGTGTAAAAGTGTATGCCATGCAACTTTCAACCGAATTATATGATTATCTGTCAACATGGATAAAAATAATTTATACAAACAAAATGTTTTTTCATAACATTGATATAAATTTTTTTGCTGTTGAGTTGGTAATATTTTGGATAATGCACGAAAAAGTAGATGTAGGTGTAGTAGGTTTAACAGAAAGCTTAATTAGGTTATCAGATATATCAGATATAACTCTATATAGCTTACCTAAAAAATATGCTGATATTAGTTTTGCTGAAGTTAAAAAAGCGGCATATTTTTTACAATATTTATCTATAGATACTACAACAGATGACGATTTTAGAAAAAACATATTATGGTTAAAGGCCAATATTGAAGAGTTAAACCTTAAGGCAGATGATGACGCCACTATGTCGCAGTATTTTAGTTGTTACCAAGCTGAACCAAAATTTATAAGAAATATAATAACATTTGTCAAAGAAAACCACCACCAACTTGAAGCTATGGGGCTTACATGTAGTAAGATTGAAGCTAATTTAAGAATATATACTAAAAAATATCAGACAACTAATAACAATAAATTAACTACTTTAAATGTCGAAAAGTTTATGGAGTTATCACCATTTAAATTAGAAGCTACATGGGTTGTTCGTAATATGCATCAAGTTATTACCTAGTAGTGCCGTAAGGCCTAAGCCCTTTAGGGCGGAGTAGTTCAGCCATCTTCAAATAAAAGGTGTATAAAACCTATAACTTACCAACTACAAACAACCACACCATAAGAAAACCGCAAAAAAAACTTGACAGCAATAGCTGTCATTGTTAATATTCATTCCTAGCATACTGCACCATTCCTAATATTGCATTTTATATGCAGTGTAATTTTTTAATTCCTCTACATGTCAATTAAAACCACTATAGAGGCAGGACTATATCAACAATTATGGAGGCATTAAAATAAATGCAACCGAGTGTATCAATTAACTTGGAACAATTAGTAACTATTAAAATGGGTTATCCATTTCGTTCACTAATTAAGCAAATAGATGGAGCTAATATTAAAATAGTGCAACCGCGTGATATTAATCATCACGGTCAGTTGCAAACTACTAACTTAGTAACTACTGAATTACCAGGTAAACGTCAGGCTGATTTTTTACAAGCTGGTGATATTTTATTTATTAATAAAGGTAGCAGACATATCGCTTGTTGTGTAACTTCAGCTATGAAAAATACTACGTTATCGCCAGCGTTATTATTATTAAGATTAAAGCCAGAATATAAAACTAAGGTTAATAGTTTATTTTTAACTTGGCAACTTAATAGTTTAACCTTGCAAAACTATTTTAAACGCCGTGCAGTAGGTAGTTTACATTTGGGCATACCTGTTAGCGTTTTAGCTAAGGCACCAATTATATTACCTACTATTAACAAACAACAAACTATTGCTAAATTGTATCAAGCAAATTTAAAGCAGCAACAACTGCTAGCTGCATTAGTAGCAAACAATAAGCAACAGCTTAATGCTATAGATAATTTAATTAAGGATTAACCATGAGTCTTACAACCCAAGAGCAAATTAACCAAGCAGTATGGAAAGCCTGCGATAGCTTTCGTGGCACAGTCGACCCTTCTATTTATAAAGATTATATTTTAACTACTTTATTTTTAAAGTATATTTCTGATATTTATAATCATAAAATTAAGGAATTAGAAAACCAGCATCAAGGCAAACCCGAGATAATTACAAGGTTTGCACAAACCATAAAGTTTAAGATTAGCCCTGAAGCCAATTTTAGTTATTTATATGAGCATCGCAAGCAAGCGGGCAATGGCACTAGGTTCGATAAAGCCTTTGCTAGCATTGAAGAAAACAACCCACGGTTTCAAGGTATATTTCAGGATATTAGTTTTAACTCTAATAAACTAGGCGATGGCAAACAAAAAAATCAAACTTTACAGCATTTATTAGAAGATTTTAATGCCATAGATTTAACTCCCGAGCATATGCAGTCGGCGGATATAATCGGCAATGCTTATGAATATTTAATTAAGCAATTTGCTGCTAGTAGTGGTAAAGCAGCAGGAGAATTTTATACACCGCCAGAAGTTTCTGATTTACTAGCTATATTATTAGATCCACAGCCAGGAGCTAAAATTTGCGATCCGGCTTGTGGTTCTGGTTCGTTATTAATGAAATGCGGCAAACAGATACAAAAAAATCATAACTCTAAGCATTATGAACTGCACGGACAAGAAGCTATAGGTTCAACTTGGTCGTTAGCGAAAATGAATATGCTCTTGCATGGCGAAGATAATCATCGCTTAGAATGGGGCGATACCATTCGCAACCCGTTATTATTAGATAAACATAGCAACTTAGAGCTATTCGATATAGTAACCGCCAACCCGCCATTTTCGTTAGATAAATGGGGCGTAGAAACTGCCGAGAGCGATAGCTTTCATAGATTTAACTATGGCATCCCACCAAAAACCAAGGGCGATTATGCTTTTATTTGCCATATGTTAGCTATATTAAAAAATACTGGGCGTATGGGTGTTGTAGTGCCACATGGGGTATTATTTAGAGCTGCTGCTGAAGGTAAAATCCGCAAGCAATTAATTGCAGGCAATTTATTAGATACCGTGATTGGCTTACCCGAAAAACTATTTTTTGGTACTGGAATTCCAGCGGCTATTTTAATCTTTAACAAAGCCAAACAAGACGACAAAATTTTATTTATTGATGCCTCGCGTGAATTTAAATCGGGTAAAAACCAAAACCAATTAACTCAAGCTAATATTAATAAAATTGTAACTTGCTATAAAGAACGTAAGACAACAGACAAGTATTCTTACCTAGCTAACTTAGCCGAAATTCAAGAAAACGATTATAACCTTAATATTCCACGTTATGTAGATACTTTTGAGGAAGAAGCTGAAATTGATTTAACCGCCGTGCGTGCTGAACGCTTACAACTGCAACAACAACTCGCCGACCTCGAAACCGAAATGGCAGGCTATCTTAAGGAGCTGGGCTATGAAGGTGCCTAAGGGTTGGGAGGTTAAAAAGCTAAAAGATATTGCAAAAATAACTTCTGGAGGAACACCTAAAAAAAATATGCCTGAATATTGGAACGGCGATATTCCATGGGTAAGAACTACTGAAGTACAAAACTGTACTATAAAATTAAAAGATGTAAAACTTTTTATCACAAACACTGGATTAAATAAGTCATCAGCAAAAATATTTCCAATT
>CAKNAD010000240.1 GCA_929200515.1 Candidatus Gorgonimonas leptogorgiae
TTAAATGTATATGCTTGTTCCGAATTAGAATTACCAAATTTTTTATATAAGATATGCAAAGAAGTCGAAGATTCTACAGTGCCTATTGAAAGAAGTTTTACAGTTGATATAGAACCGCATGTAATAGCATTAAAAATCAAGAAAACTTCTAGAGGTATAAAAATAAAATTGTTTGAACCCAATGATACAGGCAGATTTAAAAAAATAGAGCTATTATCAGCTACACAAGCTAAAAATTTAACAATATTTGATTTGTTTAGCTCGCCAGTGCTTAGTGCTTATAAATATTATGGTTATAGTTGCAAAACTAAAGATGCTTTAAGATTCTTAATTACTGATTACACTAAACTAGCGACATAAATTAAATTAGAAGATGCATCTGCATCTTCTAATTTATACACGTAGCACTATAGAGAATAGTATAATTCAAATTCTGCTGGATGTGTTACCTGCGATACTCTTATGCATTCTGCCTTTTTTAATTCTATGTAGGCATCTATCATATCATTAGAAAAAACATCGCCTACGGTTAAAAATGCACGATCTTTATCCAATGCTTCAAGTGCTTCTTCTAAAGATTCTGCTACCTGTGGTAAATCATAAGTTTCTTCTGGGGGTAAGTCGTAAAGATCTTTATCTGCTGGATCTCCAGGATGGATTTTATTGCGAATACCATCAATGCCCGCCATAATTAACGAAGCAAATAGTAAATAAGGGTTTGCTGTAGGATCAGGGAATCTAACTTCTATTCTACGTGCTTGTGAATTTTGAATATGTGGAATACGAATAGCAGCTGATCTATTTCTTGAAGAATAAGCTAACATAACTGGAGCTTCAAAACCAGGTATAAGCCTTTTATAAGAATTAGTCGAAGCGTTAGCAAAAGCATTAATTGCTTTTGCATGTTGAATAATTCCACCTATAAAAAACAATGCTTCATTAGATAATCCTGCGTAACCATTGCCATTAAATATATTAACACCATTTTTTGCTAGCGAAATATGTACATGCATTCCAGAGCCGTTATCACCTACAAGAGGTTTAGGCATAAAAGTTGCTGTTTTTCCTAAAAAATCGGCAGTTTGCATTACTGCATATTTAAGCATTTGTACTTCATCTGCTTTTCTGGTTAAGGTATTGAATCTAGTGCCTATTTCACATTGACCAGCAGTGCCGACTTCGTGGTGGTGTACTTCTACTTCCAACCCCATTTCTGTCATGGCTTCACACATTTTAGTACGTGTTTCATGCAAAGAATCAACTGGTGGAACAGGGAAGTATCCGCCCTTTATGGTTGGTCTATGTCCTAAATTTAAACCAGAAGGTAACTCTTTAATGTTAGATGACCAAGCAGCTTCCTCTGATTCAATTTTATAAGAACTTCCAGAAATATCTATTTGCCATCTGGCGCTATCAAAAACAAAGAACTCTGGCTCTGGCCCTAAATATGCTGTATCTGCTATTTTAGTAGACTTTAAAAAATCTTCTGCTCTTTTAGCTATAGACCTAGGATCACGTTCATAGCTTTGAAGTGTTATAGGGTCTACAATATCGCATCGAACTATTAAAGTTGGGGTTTCAGTAAAAGGATCTAGAGTAACATTAGAAATATCAGGTATTAATATCATGTCTGATTCATTTATACCTTTCCAGCCGTTAATCGAAGAACCATCAAACATTTTTCCATCTTGTAATAGGCTCTTATTAAACTCTTGCTTTGGTATGGTGATGTGATGCTCTTTCCCACGCGTATCGGTAAATCTAAGAGATACCCAATCAAATTCATTATTTTCGATTATTTCATTTAAATCAGACATAATTTTCTCAAATATATTATTCTACACATCTTAATTTTAAAATATACGGTCTAAGACGACACTAAAGCACTAAATTAGCTAGAATACCATAATATTTTAAATTACTTTAAATAAATTAAGCAATTGTTATAGATGTATCTACATAGTTCTGATAGACTAAAAATTTACTTACTGCAAAAGCGAATCTTCAGGTAAAAAGTGTATATCTTGCAAATTTAGATAACTTTTATATAGTAACACAATTAAGATTAAATCCCATAGTTTATTCAGACGCTATAATTTTTTACAGGTTAAAGGATATGCCTAATTTAAGCAACCACCAAGAAGCAATTACCCAATATGCAAATATTACAAAAATACAACTTTTAACCTCAAATGTATATAAAGTCATACTTGAATCTAATGTTGATTATTTTACTACTTATAAAGCCGGACAATATTTAAAGATATTAGACGATGATGATAACGAATATTGTTTTTCTATAGCTTGTTCTCCTGTTTTATCTCAAAAAACTATAGAACTACATATATTACAAATAGAAAATTCTCAATCATCTAAGATTGTTTTTGAGCAATTACATAATAGACGTATCAGAATATCGTTGCCATATGGTGATTGTTATATAGATAAAAAATTAGATTGTCCAATAATTTTTATCGCAGCTGGAACAGGTTTTGCACAAATAAAATGTTTAATAGATTATTGCATTGCTAAAGGACACAAAGCTAATAAATGGTTATATTGGGGAGTTGAAACAGCGGAACAGCTGTATATGGAGATACCTAAAAACTGGATAACTAACAAGGTAAAATATATACCTGTAGTTAATAATCCTCAACAGGATTGGAATGGTAGACAGGGGTTAGTAATGGATGCTATTACAGCAGATTTTTATAAGCATAATATTACTGCGAATACTAGAGTCTATATTTCAGGATCTTTTAACATGGTAAAAAATACAAGCGATAAGTTAAAAGCTAATTTAGCAAATATAACACATATATATTCAGATATGATAAAAATATAGTTTAATTTAATATTAACAACTGTTATAGTGTAATTTAGCTCTTCAAAAGTCTTAATTTTTTGGAAGTAACTATGCTTTACTACCGTTTAATTGCAAAAAAAATATTAAAGTTTAAGCATATTTATTTTAGCTTACTGAGTGTATTGCTATTAATTAATAATGTTAGAGCAACATATTATGATGTAGCTAACAATAACAACTTAACTTCTCAGACAAGCCATATGGCTTTTTGGTATCAAATTAAGTCTTTTAATCTTATTCTTTTTGATGGTATTAATAATAGTGTGTCGTATCCTATTGTTAGATTTTACGAATTTGGCTTAGATTATCCCTTGGTTAAGAATACTCTTATTAGTGCTAGCTGTTTTAGGTCTTTTAGTAATAAATCAAACATCAATAATTACTATACTAACTCCAGTGAAGATAAAAAACCATATGGATTTAGCACTTATTTTAATTATATGACTAAGTCTGTTTTTTCTAGCTGTGGTTGCAGCTTAGTATGCTTTGATAATTTGTCTTTAATTACTTCTGAAGGCAGCATAGGAAGTAATTTGTATTTAATAAGTAATTTATATTTATGCGGTCAAGCACATTTTAATGTTGCACAATTAATAACTAAAAAAGCTAGCAAAGATAGCTTTAATTTTTGGAGATTAACACCTAAAGTCGGATTAGGCATAGATTTTAACCTTAAAGATAATATATCTATTACCCCTAAAATAACGTTGGGGTATGGTCTTTCTAATACTAAATATAATAAAAAAGATACTAACACTAACTATATATTATTTGAAATAAGCTTAGATACAATTTTAGCTGATTTAATGCTTTCTATAAATTGGCAATTAATTAAATTACAACACTACAATCCTGATAACCTAGTTTCAATAGCACATGCTAAAATTGGATTTAAACTTTAGTTGCAAAAAAATATCTTTAATACTTCTGTTGCCTTAATAAGCTATTGCCATGACATATAGCAATAGCTAAAGCATCAGCTGCATCTTCTTGGGGTACAGCAGATAGCTTTAATAGCATTTTAACCATATACTGTACTTGTTTTTTCTCGGCGTTGCCATATCCTGTAATTGCTTGTTTAACCTGCCTAGCAGAGTAATCTTGTATGTTTATATCATGATTTGCTATAGCTGCAATAGCAGCTCCTCTTGCTTGTCCTAATTTTAATGCTGAACTAGGATTATGAGCGATAAACACTTGCTCAACCGCGACAGAAACTGGATTATAAGATTTTATTACAGAACTTATACCTTTAAAAATATTTATAAGCCTAGAATTAAAATCCATAGCTTTTGAGATTATGCATCCAGATGCAATGTAACTATGGATACAACCGTTAGTTTTAATAATGCCGTATCCTGTAACTCTAGAACCCGGATCTATCCCTAATAATACCATTAGCATACTCGTCTATAACTAAATAATTACTATATTTTAATATTTTATAAAAAATAA
The DNA here is from genome assembly GCA_929200515.1 of Candidatus Gorgonimonas leptogorgiae. Taxonomy (GTDB): domain Bacteria; phylum Pseudomonadota; class Gammaproteobacteria; order Pseudomonadales; family Endozoicomonadaceae; genus CAKMZJ01. The sequence continues at coordinate 4,322 of CAKNAD010000240.1, forward strand.
CGCTAATAAAATAAGATAATTATTATAATTCAAGGAATGAAATATGCCCCGTATTAATATTACACCACCACCAGCTCCTGAAAACAACAAACCTAAAAATAATTTAATTAATAAAGTAAAAATATTTTTTGCTAATGCTTTCAGAAGTATAGCTTCTTTTTTTAAGATAAAAAATTATATTGATAA
>CAKNAD010000241.1 GCA_929200515.1 Candidatus Gorgonimonas leptogorgiae
TTTATGCCTTATATCTCGCAACTAAAGGAGCGGGATATAAGGCACTTTTTGATAAGTTTTACGAATACAATATTAAAAGATATATGGTTATCGAATATTAGAGTTAGCGATATCATCGAGATTTATAAAAATAAGTATTGCCGTAATTATTGCATTTGCAAAGGGAATATTATATATATTTGAATACCCAACATTTTTTGTTGTATTATACTCCTCTTGGGCTGTAGTCTCAGTAATAAACGCATCAGTTGATTTTATGTTCTCGCTAGTAGGTACAACAGTTGTTCTGTTATCTACCTCGTAGCCATCTTTACCAAGTATATTCAGTGCTTGCGATTGATTAAATCTTCCACTTGTTGTCCTAACAAAATGCTGTAATATAAAGTTCTTAGCTGGTTTAGTAAAGTTACAAATATGCATGGCATTAGGAGTTACATAAAACACTTTACTAGTATCTATTAAATCAGGACGAGCTGTATTATTAATCACAAGCGTGCCATTTCTATCAAAGTGAAATAGAACTATCATCTCGTCAAATTTATTTGCATTATATGCTTCTACTGAAGTATATGCACCCCATGTAGTTCCAGTATATCCTAGTCTTTGCCAAGTATATATGGTATATATAATTGGATCATTCTGTATTAAAATATTATCTCCATTTTTAGTAGCAAGATAAATAGGATTTTTATTTTTTAACTCATCATCTACAAATTTCTTGATAATAATTTTATCCTTATCATCAGTCTTAACAATAATTTTATTTTTTAATGCATTTACCTTTTTTCTTTCCCACTGACCGTTTCGATCAATATCAACAAAAGCAAAAACACCTTTTGTCCGATATCCAGCACTAATATTAGCTATGATATCTCTATGTTTAAAATGATGATACTCAAAATTTACGAAATTATCTTTTAATCTAATAGTGTGATAGTTATCTGTGTAGTTTGCACATAGTTTATTATGTTGCTTAGGCAATTTTGCATTAGTCTTTAGATATTTTCTGATTTTGTCTATTTTAGGAAATTTTTCCAAAGTATCACATAACTCACTATCACAACATTCAATTACCGTCGCTCTTTTTAAATCAAAATCACTAATATCTGCTCTTAGAAGATAATCTTGATAATTCTCCGTACAAAGATTTTTTTTCATACATCTAAAGTGTAATAAAGCTTTACGTCGTATATTATTGTTACTTATTTGGAATGCGCATTTTTCTGTGTCTTTTTTGCATGATATTATTTTTGTATGATTTTTATTAAAAACATTATCTATGTTGTCTGCAGTTACGAAACTATATCTTTGTTTATCACCATAACATTTTATAGTGTTATGTGTTTTTTTAGTATTTAGGCTTGCATCGGGGGCTATAGAAGCAAATAATGAGCTAATAGCTGCGGCTAAAAGTACAAGTTTCATTTTGATATCCTAATATTATTATAATAATTTATTATTTTCTAAGAAGTTACATACTAAACTATAACATCTATAAATTCAAATAACCAGCGTTGATATCCTGTTGACCCCAGTCCATGTTTTGTTACGGTATGAATTTTATTGCAAAAACAACAAGAATTTTTTATTGTAGTCATAGCAATAACATTTAAAAATCATAACATTTACACTACTTTGAGTAACTACCTGTTATCAAGCTCAACAAGATTATTTTGTTTAGCTATTATTAGGTTATAATATGGGCGATGATATTTTTTTGCTAATTTCATAGCATTGTCGCCATTATTATTTTTTTGCTGCAATATACTAGAATTAGCTTGTTTTAGAATCTGTCCCATACAATAATCACGTTTATGTTTAATTGCTAACATTAAACAATTATTACCTTCATTATTAGTAGCTTCTAATACTTTTGTACCTACGGAATATTCAAGTAATTTTTGTAAATACTTTTTTCTTCCTTTAATAACAGCATGCATAATTGCGTTATCGCCGTTAATATCTTGCCTGAAAGTAATTGTATCTAATTTATTTATAATTGCTATCATGCAATTATAATTATCATTCATAACCGCAAGCATTAAGGCATCATGACCATATATATTTGTATCTGTTATTGCTTCTGGAGTTGCTTTTGCAAGTAGTAGGTTTAAACATAAAATATAACCGTGTATTGTAGCAATAGTAATAGCGGTATTAGCATCTTTATTAGATTTTTGCAATTGCATATCTGAATTATCTTTTTCTAAAATTTGAGCAAGAACTTTATTATTATTTTTTGAAGTTGCAATCATTAAACTATTATGCCCCTGATCATCTGTAGCTACTAATATTTTTGTTGTTGCGTATTGAAGTAGTAGGGTTGAATATTCAGAATAATTTTTTTTAAGAGCTAGTATTAGAGCATACTTATATATGTTTTCATATTTTTCTATACCTATGAATTTTTTAAATTGTTCAATTTTTTTTAATATAGTAACAAAACAGTTAATCTTATGATGCAAAATAGCAATAATTAATGCGTTATGATTATAATTATCAGTTTCTAGTAATATATCTACTGTTTGTTCAGTAAGATGTTCTAACAAGTAAGACAAACACCAGTTAAATCCTATTTTAGTAGCCATTATTATGGCATTACTACCATTTTTAGATTTTTGCCTTAACATATAAGTTAATGTCTCTGAATTAACCTTTTCTACAATAGCTTGAATACAGGTAGTGTTTTGTTCATTAATAGCAAACATAAGACTATTATAGCCAGTATTATTTGTTTTAGTTAACATTTCAGGTGTAGCAAACTTTAATAAATCAATTACGGCAGGGTTGTATCTTTCAACAATAGCTATCATTATAGCGGTTTTGCCGAATATACTATCTTGTTGATTTAACATTTTTTCCCGTTCAGCAGAATTAGCTTTATTTAAAATGGCATTTATACATTTTTCTGAGCAACAGGCAACTGCCATCATCAAATTATTATAATGAGATTCATCATCAACCATTGTTAATATTGTTGTATTTGCTTTTGTCAGTAGACTTTCTAAACATGAAAAATTTCTTTTGAACAGCGCATACTCAATAGCACGCCAAATATCATAATTGATTTTATTAGTTGATATTAGTTGTTCATATTTTTCAATGATAGCATTTACGCATTCATGATGGTTGTTTCGTGTCGCAAGTATTAAAATATTCACACCATTTTTACCACATTCAACTAAATTTATAGCAGTTGCCTTATCGAGTAATTGTTGTAAGCATAGCAAGCTCCCTTTTTCAGCAGCCATCATCATCGCTGTATCGCCATTGATATTTTTTATATTCAGCAATTGTTTATTATAATAGCGCTTAAATAAAAATTTAATAATGTTAGCATTTCCGTAAGTAGCAGCAAGAATTAATGCGTTATCGCCATAGAATGTCTGCTTATATATAGCAGACAAGTCAATTTTTTGTAATAATAACTCTAAAGCTTCATCCGTTATGCCAAACATAGCTGCAAGCATTAAACTATTATAACCTTTTTTATTGCAATGCATTAACATAGCCAAGTTAGATTTATCAATTATTTTAACAAGATGCACACTTTTGTAGCTAATAGCTAATCCTAAAGCATTATCCCCATCATAATTATTATATTGCTTTAACATCAATAAGTTGTCATTATTTAATCTTTCGATGATATCATTAGTAATATCATCGCATTTATTAATAATGGCCTGCATTAAAATATTATTACCATCCTTATTTACTGCTGTTAATGTTTTGGTAGTTGCTGTTTTTGCTAATTCTTGAAAACATAATAAATTTTTATTTTTAATTGCTAACATTAAAGCATTAGACCCGATCTTACTTTGGGAACTGATAATTTTCAGATTACAATAAGGCATTAATATTTTAACTAATCTTATATTATTTGTTTTTACTGCTGACATTAATACAGAAAATCCATCGTTATTTTTACTAAGTAATAACCCACCTAATAAAGATAAAGGTATTTGTCTAATGATTGCTAATAATAATTCTTCAGAATTATTATTAACTATAACATGAAGTATATTGTTTTTGTGATTGTCTTTAATACCTGAATTAATATAATCTAACAAAAAATAACTACTTATATGTTCTTTGCTATTATCTAGTAAAATTTTTAACGCTACTAACTGCCTATTTTTTGTCAAATAATTAAAAAAAGTAAACTTTATTTCTGAAGTTAATATTGCTTCTAGTAACTGCCATTTATGGTTTTTGAATAATAAATAAAACACCTCTTGCAAAGAAACATTAACTACTTTAGCTGTTAATTCTTTTATGATTTTTTTTATATTATTATAAGTTAAAGTAGCAATATATTCATATAAATTATTTAGTGTTAGCAATGATAAAATATAAAAAAAGTCATCTATATGATTTTCCAGCATATTATTTAATATATCTATAATTAA
>CAKNAD010000242.1 GCA_929200515.1 Candidatus Gorgonimonas leptogorgiae
CTTTAGCAATCCAAGAAGCTACTAATAAGTCTATATCATCGCCACCAAAGTTGTTGTTTCCAGCGGTTGCTAATACTTCAAAAATTCCGTCTTCTATTTTTAAAATTGAAATGTCAAAGGTTCCGCCACCTAAGTCATAAACGGCAACTGTTTGGTTGTTGTTGTCGATTTCATTGTAGCCATAAGCGACAGCGGCGGCTGTTGGTTCATTGATAAGTCTAAGCAATGGAATTCCGGCAATTGCGGCTGCGTCTTTAGTTGCCTTGCGTTGTGTATCGTCAAAGTATGCCGGCACCGTAATTACCGCACCTTCTATGTCTTCTTTATATTGGTTATTAGCACAACTTTTTAATTTATTTAAAATTACAGCAGAAACTTCAACGGGTGTGATTAATCCTGCATCGGTTTTAAAACAAGGTATTTGATGTTGGTTATTACTAGAATTGGCACTGCTAGAGAGTTGATAGCGACTTGCTGCGTTTGTGCTGTTTATGTCGTCTAAGCTTTTGCCTAAGCAACGTTTGACTGAGTTAATAGTATTAGCTGGATTAGATATAAGATGCTCATAAGCTTCTAACCCCACCATTACCTCGCCATCTTTATTGTAATGTACTACTGATGGTAAGATATCGTTTTTAGCAGATATTGGTATGGTTTCTGGTTTACCGTTTATCACGGTAGCAATCAGAGAGTTGGTTGTCCCTAGGTCTATTCCTACAACAAACCTTTTACGACCCGGGTATTGTTTGTTGCTTGGTTCAGATATTTTAAGTAATCCCATATGCAATTCTCGTATTACAACATTTTTTCTAATGTGTCTTGCAATTTACATATAAATTTTAACTTATATGCCGCTTGTGTCGCTTTTTTTATAGAGTCTTTAGTAGATGTATTAAAATGGTTGCTAAAATCAACATAATATTTTTTTATATCTGTATAGATTTTCGCTTTTATTTTTGGTAGCTCTTTTTCTAGTGTTACATTTTGTTTTATCTTTTCTATGGCTTCTCTTAAATTTAGTTGTTCTTCTAAAAAATCATGATCGTCAATAGATACCTGCTCTACATTTGTAGCAAGCCCTGAAATTTTTAATAAATAACAAGCACGGCTATCTAGGTTTTTAAGTGTATTATACGCCTTATTTATTAAAGAGGTAGTAGTTACCGCTTCTAGTTTTTTTGTAGCATCTAGTTGTCTATCTGGATGATGTTCCATAAGTAACTTGCGATATTTTTTTTCAAGTAATTCTAGATCTATTTCGCAGCTGATTGGTATACCAAAGATACTGAAATAATTTTCAGAAAAATCTACCAAAATACATACCTCAATTAAAACCAAATATAATAAATTATGAAAGCAATATGAAAAACTGAAAGAAGTTATACATGGAAGGGTATTTATTATGACTAGCAAGAATGTATCATTATACAACTAACCTTTAGTAAATATTTTTGCTTTAAATATTAAAACTTTCACCGCAACCGCATTTAGTACTTTCATTAGGATTATTAAATTTTAACCCTTCATTTAAACCTTCTGTTACAAAATCTACTTCTACGCCTTTAAGATATACGTAGTCTTTAGGATGTACAAATATGTAAACTTCTTTATCAAGAAATTCATGGTGGTGCTCTGGTATGTTATCTGCAAACTCTAAGGTATAAGCCATGCCTGAGCATCCAGCTTTTTTAACTCCTATAGTTATACCTTTGCCATACCCGCGTTTTTTTAATTCGTTTTTTATATGTTTTGCGGCGGTTTCGGTTATGCTAATCTCCATGAATTCCTCGCATATTTTAACAAAAATTATTTCTTAGATTTGTAATCTGAAATAGCAGCTTTGATAGCGTCTTCCGCTAATATTGAACAATGCAATTTAATTGGTGGTAACGCTAACTCTTTTGCTATTTCGGTGTTACGTATTTTTTTTGCTTCTTCTAAGGTTTTGCCTTTAATCCATTCTGTGGCGAGTGAACTAGAAGCGATTGCTGAACCACAACCAAAGGTTTTAAATTGTACATCTTCTATTACATCGTTGTCGCCTACCTTTATTTGTAAACGCATAACATCTCCACAAGCAGGTGCACCTACTAGCCCTGTCCCTACGTTTTTATCGTTTTTATCGAGGGTCCCTACATTACGAGGATTTTCATAATGCTCGAGAACTTCTTCACTGTATGCCATAATAATATTCTCCTAATTACTTGAAAAACTTAATTAATGTTCTGCCCATTGTACGGTTTTAAGATCTATTCCTTCTTTATACATATCCCATAAAGGTGATAAATCACGCAATTTTTTAACAGCAGATCTGACTTTTTTAATTGTATATTCTATTTCTTCTTCTGTAGTGAAGCGTCCTATGCTAAAACGAATAGAGCTATGCGCCATATCGTCTTCTAGACCTAAAGCTCTTAGTACATACGATGGCTCTAAACTAGCAGAAGTACAAGCTGAACCAGACGAAACTGCTATATCGCTTAAAGACATCATTAACGATTCGCCTTCTATGTAGGAAAAGCTTACATTTAATATAGATGCTATACCGTTGTTAATATCACCATTGATTTGTATGGCTTCTAGATCTTGAATGCCATCTATAAGCTGGTGACGTAATTTTTTAATACGTGCGTATTCTTCTTTCATGGATTCTTTTGCTATTGCACAAGCTTCGCCCATTCCGACTATTTGGTGCGTAGCTAGGGTACCGGAACGCATACCTCTTTCTTGACCCCCACCAAGAATTTGTGCTTGAATTCTAACACGTGGCTTTCTTCTTACAAATAAAACCCCGACTCCTTTTGGTCCATAACATTTATGTGCAGATATAGATAGTAAATCTACTTTTACGTCTTGCATATTTATTGGTAGCTTGCCTAAACTTTGAACTGAATCTACATGGAATAATACGCCGTGTTTTCTGGTGATTTCTCCAATAGCTGCGATATCATTTATAGCTCCGATTTCGTTATTAACATGCATCAAGCTAACTAAAATAGTGTCATCTCTGATTGCATTTTTAACTTGTTCTGGTGCAATTACGCCTTGCTTGTTTGGAGTTAAATAAGTTACATCGTAGCCTAAGCGTTCTAAATCTCTGCATGGATCTAGCACTGCCTTATGCTCTATAGCAGAAGTTATTATATGCTTTCCTTTTTTAGAGTAAAATTCAGCAACTCCTTTTATCGCTAGATTGTTAGCTTCTGTAGCGCCAGAAGTCCAAACTATTTCTCTAGGGTCGGCATTTATTAATTCAGCTACTTGATTCCTTGCTGTTTCTATTGCTTCATCAGCTTTCCAGCCAAAAGCATGTGACCTAGACCCCGAATTACCAAATATTCCATCTTGGCTAAGACAGCCCATCATTTTGGTTGCCACTCTAGAATCAACTGGCGTTGTAGCTGAATAATCTAAATAAATAGGCAATTTCATTGCTGTATTCCTATATGTTATATGTTTTGCTTTCGATTCAATTAAAAGTTTAAATATTTTACCTAAAAATACGGTTTTACTGAAGATATCTCGAGTTTATTTTATCTTTTATTAGTTTAAAGATAAATTAATTTTTATTTAACTCTGCACCTAGTAGTCTTTCACGTTGGCGTTTGCAGGTTTGTTGTACATAATTTCTTTTAGAAAGGCTATCTAAGCTGATACCACCAAAAAAGTTACGTATTTCTGTGCTTAAGTCATCCCATAGTTGGTGTGTTAAGCACCTTATTCCTTGCTGGCAGCCTACTCCACCTTGGCATCTAGTTGCATCTACTGACTCGTTAACGGCATCGATTACTTCGTCTATGTAGATTAAATCACTGCGACGACTTAGCTTGTAGCCCCCCTGTGCGCCCCTTATGCTAACCACTAGCTGTTTTTTTCTTAGTAATACAAATAATTGCTCTAAGTAATTCGTTGATATTCCTTGCCGTTGTGATATTTCTGACAAAGATACAGGGTCTTTTTTTGAATATAAAGCTAAATCTAGCATTGCCGTAACGGCATATCTTCCTCGAGTTGTAAGTTTCATTAATAGCAACTCCCAAAAGCTATATTTTTTGAAATGTGCGCCTTTTTGTGTATGTCGCAAACATAAAATGACACATCTTATTGGTTAAGTATGTTATACCTTAGTAATTTAGTCAACTATAAATTGAGTTTTATTTTTCAATTGGCTAAAATATGCTGAAATAATATATTGACTTTATGGGCGGTATGTGTTACAATTGCGTTGCTTTTTCAATGATTAGGTATTTTACAGTTAATTTCAACTACTATCATAGAATTAATGATCATAGCAGATGAAAAGCTAGATTTTATGGCTAAAAAGATTTAATTAAGGTGTAGCTTTAATGTAGCTAAAATAA
>CAKNAD010000243.1 GCA_929200515.1 Candidatus Gorgonimonas leptogorgiae
TAATCTTGAAGCTAGACAGCTTACAAGATACACTTCTTACCCAAATTAATTAGTGCTGAGGTTGGGTTAGATATTAAATATTTTTTTTAATCAATTATCAACTGATAAAATTTAGCTTAATCTCCATAAACTACCGCCTTTTAAGGCGGTTTAGTTTAAATTGCAAAGTAGTTAATTAAAAATTAACACCAAATGTAATGGCAGTATTATTGATAGGTGAGTTTTCTATTTGATTGTTTACATTAGATTCTAATTTCACGAAGAAAGTATTAATATCAAAATTAATGCTTGCTCCAACAGCTTTAGGGCTAAGATAAACTTCAGGGTTGATGCTCAGAGTGGTATTAGGTACTTCTATATTAGCACCTATAGCTATTTTAGGATCTATAGAAAATTTATTTTTTGATTTTAACGTTAATACCCTAGAGAACCAGCGAGCACTAGCTGTCTTTTCACTTATGATGTATTCCATAGTAAGTGTAGGCTTTATATACATTATATCTGCAAATTCACCTTTATAGCCTGCTGTATATCCTATAGTTTCCCATTGGTTACCGCCTATATTAAATGATTTAAATGCTATTTCTCCGATATAATTTTCGTTATAATGCTCTAGGCCTGCATAAAAATAATCTATATTAAAATCAGATACCCAAAATGAATCAACAGTTGCTTTGCCAGTGCCACCTTCTAGTTTTAGCTTGCTATGTTCATTATAGAAAAATTCTAAGCCGTATTTAGCATATGGTGTTGATACTTTATAAGTATTTCCTTGATCCTTCTCAGCGTAGGCTGACCCTATATACACTTTATTTTTACCATGAACTTGCTGATTATTAGCAGCAACGGCAAAACTATTAAAACCAAGGGTTATAACAAATGATATTACAGTAAAAATTAATTTATTTGTGTTTTTAAAAAATGTCATATTACATCCATGTAAAATTAAAAATTTAACTTAATTATTAAATAAAGTATCCATATATGATTTTTGATTAATGCATATTTTGCAATTGTATTTGTATTGAAGTATACAAACGCTAGATTTGAAATATACTGCTATGTTTTAAGTGCTTATAGTTTAAGCTAATTGAAACTTCTTTAAAGGTTGGTTGTTATTGAAACAATCTTTAAATGCTGTTCTAGGTTTTTTAACCTAGTTGCAATACATGCCAGTAGCAATTTATCAAAAACCTATAATAGGTTGAGTGTTTCCATGTGTTATACATTGGTCTGAATTTATAAACCCTTTATACCCCACAGGACGTGATTGTATCACATTTTTAAACTTAAAGAAATTTTTTTATATTCTATATTTGATATTTATCACAAAGGAAATGAAATAAAGCTGATTTTTAATAAAATACCTGCCGATAATCATCAATTTTTTAACAATATCATGCTATAATGCCTTTTTTGTTAGTATATATAACCAAAGGAAGGCTGTAAGCAAATGCAAGAAAACGATATTGAGCAATTAGCAATTGAGCTATTAAAGCAACAAGGTTGTGAGTATATCCATGGCAGTGAGTTATCGCCAAGCGTCAACCCTGAAACTCGGCTAAGTTATAGTAGCGTTATTTTACATCAGTACTTGCAAGCAGCTGTTCAGCGTATCAACCCTGAAATTAACCACAACTTACAACAAGATGCCATCGCCGAAATCAATAATATTATCGATAATGATTTATTAACAGCTAATGAAAAAATGCATAAGCTATTAACTAGCGGTATTACCGTTACTGAAGTAATAGCAGGTGAGGAACGTGGCAAGCAGGTTTATTTAATAGATTTTACCAACCCAGAAAATAATCATTTTTTAGTAGTTAATCAGTTTACTATTATTGAAAATGGCAAAAATAAACGCCCTGATATAATCCTATTTATTAACGGTTTACCCCTAGTGGTTATTGAGCTTAAAAACCCTACCGATGAAGACGCAACCCTAGCTAGTGCATTAAGACAATTAGAAACTTATAAAACTACCATTACTAGCTTATTTATTTTTAATGCTTTTAATATTATTAGCGATGGTTTGGAAGCTCTTGCTGGTTCGCTATCTGCTAGTTTAGATAGATTTATGCCTTGGAAAATAAAAGATAATAACCAACACACTATCAGTCAGCTAGAAACTTTAATAACTGCAATGCTTAATAAAACTACTTTGCTAGATATTATTAAAAATTTTATTGTATTTGAAGATCATAAAACCCAAGATCAAGCCGGCATAGTAACTATTAAGCCAATTAAAAAACTAGCTAGTTATCATCAATATTATGCAGTTAATAAAGCAGTTACTGCTACTTTAGCGGCATCAGGTTTTATTGATAACAAAATAGCTAATCGCAAAGGTGGTGTAGTTTGGCACACTACCGGCAGTGGTAAATCCTTAACTATGGTATTTTATGCGGCAAAAATAATTCAAAAACTAAATAACCCAACCTTAGTAATAATTACCGACAGAAACGATTTAGATCAACAACTATTTAATCAATTCTCTTTAGCGCAACCTTTATTAAGACAAACTCCAAAGCAAGCTACAAGTTGCGGCGAATTACAGCAATTAGTACAAGTAGTATCTGGCGCTGTTATTTTCACTACTATTCAAAAGTTTAGAACCGATGATGATGTCTACCCTTGTTTATCTAAGCGTAGCAATATAGTAGTAATTGCCGATGAAGCTCATCGCACCCAATATGGTTTTGTTAATCTTAACAATATTAAAAATAATCAAGGTGAAATAATTGGTAAAACTGCTACCGCTGGTTTTGCCCAACATATGCGTAGCGCCTTACCTAATGCTAGCTATATTGGTTTTACTGGTACGCCAATAGAAACTCAGGATAGAAACACTCGCCAAGTATTTGGCGATTATATAGATATTTATGATATCTCCCAATCAGTAGCAGATGGCGTTACTGTACCTATTTATTATGAAGCTCGTTTAGCTAAAATTGCTATTAGTGATGAAGGTAAAAAGTTAATTGATGAATTAGATGCAGAGTTACAACTAGATGAACTAGCAGAAAGCGAAAAAAGCAAAATAAAATGGCAAAAATTAGCCAGCATTGTTGGTAGTCAGGATCGCTTACAATTAGTGGCTAATGATATTATTAACCATTTTAGCGCAAGACAACAAGCTTGTAGTGGTAAAGCTATGATAGTTACTATGTCTCGACAAATAGCTTGTGATTTATACGATAATATAATAGCAAAGCAACCAAGTTGGCATAATAATAATTTAAACCAAGGTAAAATAAAAGTAGTAATAACTAGTCAGTCAGCAGATGGCGCTAGTATTGCAAAGCATCATACTAGTAAGCACGACCGAAATCTTTTAGCTAGACGCATGAAAGATGTCAACGACGAATTACAATTAGTTATTGTTTGCGATATGTGGCTTACTGGTTTCGATGTGCCTTGTATGCATACTATTTATTTAGATAAACCAATGCAAGGGCTGAATTTAATTCAGTCAATCTCACGAGTAAATCGAGTCTATAAAGATAAACCTGGCGGTTTAGTAGTTGATTATTTAGGTATAGCTAGCGATTTAAAACAAGCTTTGGGTTTTTATGCTAATTCTGGTGGTAAAGGCGAACCTGCGGTCGATCAAAACCAAGCATTAAAACCAATGCAAGAAAAACTAGAAGTTATTCGGCAAATGTTGCATGGTTTTAATTATCAGCAGTATTTTACTAGCGATACCGTCACTAAATTAAACATAATTTTAGCAGCAGAAAATCATATTTTAGGTTTAGCAGATGGCAAAAAAAGGTTTATCAATGCCGTAGCAAGTTTATCTTCAGCTTTTACTTTAGCAGTACCATTAGCTCAAGCAATAGCCATTAAAGATGAATTAGCTTTGTTTCAAGCTATTAAGGCAAGATTAGTTAAATTTACTCAAAGTATAACTGCAAAATCAGCTGACTATTTAACTACTATAATTAAACAAACTATAGATGAAGCTTTAGTAAGTAGTAAGGTAATTGATTTATTCGATGCTGCCGGTATTAACAAACCCGATATTTCAGTGTTATCCGATGAGTTTTTAGCTGAAGTAAAAGGCATGAAGCATAAAAATATAGCCTTAGAATTATTAAAGCGCTTATTAAATGATGAAATTAAAGCCCGTAGCAAAACTAATTTAGTTAAAGCAAAATCTATTAAACAAATGCTCGATGAGGCAATTAAAAATTATCATAATAAAAGTATAACTGCATTAGAAGTAATAGAAGAATTAATAGAATTTGCTAAAGATCTTAACAATGCCGATTGCGAAGCTACTAAATTAAAGTTAACAAAATATGAATATGCCTTGTATAGCGCGGTTGCTGCTAACGGCAGTGCTC
>CAKNAD010000244.1 GCA_929200515.1 Candidatus Gorgonimonas leptogorgiae
CAGAAAAGTTCTAAAGTGATTTAGAACCTTCGCCCTTTAGGGCGGAGTAGTTCAGGGTTATACATTTGACAGTTAGAAATGCAAGTTTCCAGCATATGCTAAAAACAGGTATTTCCAACTGCTACCCGATAAAACTAATATACGAAGCGATAATATTTATTACAATGCATAATATTTTACTTTCATTTCCATAGAATCTTTTTCTTGGGTTGGTATAGGATCTTTTTCTATGTCAATGTTCCTTCTTGGCAATAGATAGTCTTTTTTCTTCGATTTATATATAGCTAAACACAGACAGGTAATGCCAACCAATAAAACAATGGAACCAAAAACTATAGCGAACGTAATACCATCTCGACGTCTGGAGTTATAAACGTTTTCATCGTATTCATTTATAGCTATAAAATAATTTATTACATTAATTGGTAGTTTTACTAGAGATGATATATTTGCTACTTTAGATATTTTAGATGTATCATCAATAGAAATAACACTTGAGCCTTTTATTAAGTCATCATTAAACTGTTCACAATACGATGGTGTAAGTAATTTTTTGAATATTTCATACGGAAGTAAAACTATATTATTAGCTTTATCGATAATAATAAAGTATCCTTTTGCGATCCAATCGTTAAAAATAGAAGTATTCTTTGTAATGAAGTTGATTTTATTTAAATCATCTTTGCAACATAAATAATTAAGAATATTAGCAACTGTTTTAGGAGTATTATTAGCTATATTAGTACAATTAATAGGCAGAGTGGCAAAACAATTAAAGCTAATAACAAAAAATAAACTTATAAATAATTTAGACATTTTTACTCCTCTTATATATTATTTTTATTCATACTTATTCAGATCAGACTAAATTAAAAAATACTATTTGAAATATATGATGTCAATATTTAAATATAACATATTATCTGTTAGCTGTTATTCTCTTTAGGAGGTAGAACCTGAATATAGGTGATGTTATCTGCTTGTGTTGCCTGATCAGCTTCAGAGTGCTCTGTATTTTCAAGAACGTCATAAACATAATTTTCACTGTTTTCTTGAGTTTCTAGCTCTTGGTTATCTTTTTTTGGAAACTCTTCTTTGTTAGTATTTTCTACTAAATCGACAAAACATGGTAACTTGTTATTATATTTTGGATAACTTGGTATATTCACATTCATTAAGCAAGGATCTTCATAGATATGCTCATTAGTACTATTATATTGTTTATCAAAAGTTTTAATATCATTCAAATTACTATTTAAGTTACCCTTTGTGTTATTTTTTTTATCTTGTATTTTTTTACAGACTATACAAGTAATAACCGAAATAATCAAAGTAGTTGCTACTGTTGAAACAGCTATGATAATAAGTTTTTTATCAGGATAAACGACATTTTTTTTATATAGTACCTGGTGAGTTCTAAAATATATAGTTGTTGGTACTGCTAATTTTTGAGTGGTTACCTGTGAAACAGGTTGAGTTATTATTTTTTGTGCTGATTCGCAAAATTTTATTAATCCAGGATGGCTTATAGGTATACTTTTAGAAGTATCAATGTAATCAACCATGACATTATAAAGAGATAGTCCAATTGTAGAGTTAACAGGTAGCTTTGTTAACAAAATAGTTAAGTTACCCCTGAGAGATTTTTTCTCGACACCTGTTTTTAAAAAAAAAGTCAATTTCTTTTTTACCTCTGTAAAATAGTCACCTTGTTCATCGTTAGAATTATATAGTTTTTCCAGTTTATTTGTGTTTTCTATTAGTGTACTATTAAGATTATTATACGAATTTGAAGAAAAAAATGTGTTACTATTAGCTATTAAAATAGTTTCTAAAGGCTTGTGAAGATTTTTAAAATGATTCTTTATTTTTGAAGCAAACTGCCCCCCAGTATTAATATTTTTATTACTAAACAGAAATTGATGATTTTTAAGTATAGGTATTTTACAAAAATTATAAAAGATTTTACACTTAGTATTAATAACAGGAAAACAACACTCACCACAGAATAAATCTGCATGTATCTGTTTTATATCTAATTTTTTAGTTAAACGATATTTTTTAATTTCTTGTGGGAGTTTATAAGAATATACATGTGAATTAGTTGTATTAGAATTAAAGTCAGTTTGAGATGCAACTAAGAGATTTAGCGAATAGAATAAAATAGCAAAAATAGAATAATACATGATTTTATGTTTTTATATGTTATGTAATGTATAATTAAAATAATTATACTTATGATTATATGATTATTAAACAGCAACTAAAGTTACCAAGTATAACAAATTAATATGCAATTAATTAATAAATATTGAAATAATTATTTTATACTATTATTCTTGATAATACTTTAATAAAAAATTATAGTTAAAAATACAAATAAAAAATCTTAATCTTTTAATAATTATAGTAATTAAGGAATAATATGATAGCTGATTTACCTTATTATCAAAATGATTTAACTGTAGAATATTATAACCAATTTGAACAACAACAAGAAGAAACATCAACAAAACGCGTACTAAAAAATAAATGGATATATGTAGATAAAAATAATGAAATCATAAAAGATGAAAGTTTTTATCTGTATTTAATAATAAATACAATGTTAAATTTACAAGTAGACTACTATTTAACTAGTATAACTATTGAATATAATGATCGTGATTTTGGTTCTCATGCTAAGCTGAGTGGTTTTGCTAATACTTTAATTAAAAAATTATCTAAAAAATTAGAACGTTCTTTATTCAACATAGAAAACAGAGCTACGCGGATTTCTATATTAGAATATTTAGCTAATATTTTTGACACCAACCTTGCTGAAGTATCTGATTTATCTAATATATATAATACATTTCATAATGATAAAATAGATTGCAATTATCAATTACTTATATCTGATAAACTAGTAGTCACAAGCAATATAAAAAAATGTTATAGGCACATTTTCCCAATAATTGCTAACTTATTACACAATTGTATTTCTTTAGAAAAATTACTAGCATCTTTTGAGGTTGCTAACCCACAGTTTAACAATGTTTGGAAATTATTTATTGATGGTGAAAAGCAAAATAAAGGTAGATTATGCTTTGAAAATGAACAAGGTTACTTGTTAAATAGTTTAAGAGGTTTAGCATTTGCATTAAATGAAATCGACCAACATCAACAGATAGATTATAATTTTTTAGTTAAAATAAGTGAAATTATAGGTTGTAATAAAAGAGAAGATATATCTTCTTCTGTTTATTTATCGTTTCGTTATAGCCCCAAAATATTAATAGAGCTATTTAAAAAAAGCTATTATAAAGGTAATAGACGAGGAATAGCAACTATAGCTAACATGCTAAATATTAATTTAGATGAAATATCATACCATTATGATCAAGCGGAGGAATATGATGATCCTAACAGAATATATCTACTAGAAATATTTAATAGCTCCTTGTATCCGTATATGTTCGTACATTATATTGGTAAAATAACCAAAAAAAAATATATTAATAAGCTATTTGCAACTTATTATAAAACTATAAATAATATTGATAATCCATCTTTAGAACAAGTATTACAATTAAGCTTAGTTTTATGTAGAGAATTGCAATACTTGCATCCGTTATCCGATGGTACCGGAAGGACATTTTTGTTTATTTTATTACCTTTATTATTACATCAACAAGGTTTTTGGCTTGAAAGTACGCCAGAATATGTATGGGATTTACTATCTGCACCTATAGATGCCCTTATAGCTAAAACATTGCCATTATGTTGTGTAACTCCTCAAATAAATAGTAAAATAGACTGGCAAGTAAATATGAAAGTAATAGATAAAATTTATATTTATTGCATTATGGGCGATTTAGCTAAACTTAAAGAAATAATACAAGAAGATTACAAACTATTAGAAACAACCATTCCTATAGTTAATATAACACCTCTTGAAGTTGCTGTATTAAATAATAATGTAGAGCTTATTAAATATATATTAATACACACTAGCCATAAAAGTTTAAAGAAAAATATTGAAAAAATTTTAAATTATTTAAAAGAGCAGAACCTACCTTTGAAAAAATTTATTGGCGAATATTATATTAAAATGAAAAATGCGACAATAGAAGAAAAAGAAAATTTTTTATTTAATTAGTTATTAATTAAAGCAACCTCTAAAAAACTATTCCATATTCTAATACTAATATTTTTATTAGTATTTAGAAGATTAAAGCTAGTGTTTACAAATTTGTGTTATATACAAGTGGCAAAGGAAAATGCTAGGTTTCAGGGTTAAGTAAAATGGTTTAATTCAAGGCAAAATACCGCAGGAATGCAAGTGCATTTCA
>CAKNAD010000245.1 GCA_929200515.1 Candidatus Gorgonimonas leptogorgiae
ACTAAACCTGCGAAACACTGCCTTGACTAAAAACTTATAATCACTTGCTGAAAACTCGCATTTCCAACCGCCACGTGTATATCTAGGTTATTTCACGATGCTATTATATTATTATTTTCTTTTTATTTATGTTTAAAGAAATATTTTATAGCCTCTTTTATGCCTTTGTTGAAATTTATTTGTTCTAATTGAATATAAAAATCTAAAAAATGTTTATATGTTACTTGTATTTTATGATTAGTTAAAAATTGATTTATATTGTTTTCAGTTATAATAGCACCTAACTCTATTAGTTTATTAATAAAATCTATATTAATAATATTGTCTTGAAGCTTATTTAGTAGTAGAAAATTTAAAGAATTATCTACATAAAAAGTATGTGTTTTTTTAAGCATTTGCATTGTTGCTATTTTATTGTGATTAATAGTTACGGTTAGTATAGAAGTTAATACATTGTAATATAATGGATGATTAACTAATAAAGCTATTATATTATTTAGTTGTTTTGTATTTTCAGATAAGACTAATTTTTTAAGCGTTGCTTCTGTAACCGTGGCTCCATATTCTATTAAACCATTGAAAACCTCTACATTAAAAAATTTATTAACAAATAAATTTTCTAAAAGATAATTAAGTGATTCTATAGTAGCAAAGCTATGATTAGAATAAAGATTTATAACAATACCTAGTTGGTCTTGAGCTACAGCTTCATTTAATATATCATGTAATAAGTTGCACTCAGATAGTATTTTTAGTTGCTGATTTTTAAGGTCGTTATCATTTAATTGTAGTAATGATGCAATATCGTCAACTGTTAAATTTGCTCCTTTGGCTGTTAACTTTTTTATTAGCGCCATATTTTGTTCGCCGTTTAATTGATCTTGTAATAAATAATATAATATGTTTTCAGTATAAATATTATGATTAAAGAAAAGATCTTTAATGATGTCAGTTTTTTCTTGAATAAGGTAACTATTTAAGATATCAATAAATAAATGTGGATATAGAGCGTAATTTTTTATGGAGCTAATTGTTTCTTTTACTATAAATGTCTTTTTATCAAGCAAAATAAGTTCTAAAAAATTTTGTGATGCTGTAATTATTGAGAGATAATCAGCAGGTTGTGTTGTGGTATCTTTATTATGTTGGTTAATGCTAGAGTTATAATCGTCTGTATTAACAACTGAGCAAGATGACAGCTTTGAGCTAGTTGCAGTGTCATTATGCTGATCTTCTGAGTGCCGTTTAACAATTACAGATACACGAATACTATTGTGCTGGGGTTTTGGGGTGTTAGATGTATTTTCAGTACTAATTAATGGTTCTATTTTAGTTAACATAAAGATTTACTTAAAGAAAAATATTGATTTATTATCCTTAGAGTGCTTATGCGCAGTAAAGTTCTATTTTATCAAAAAGTACCTTGAAGCCCGTTCCTTTATGAAATAAATAATAAAGTAACCATAAATCTTATAAATTATTAAAGATTACTGGAGATATCTTCTAGCCGGCTTTTATATTTATATTTTTGTTCAAATAGTATTTCAGCAGAAAAACGCACTTCAGAGTTGGTTTCGTATGCTAATATATAGTCAAAGGATAATTGAGTAATAAAACCATGCTCAAAGTAAAGTGATTTTATTATATCTAGAGTATTTCCTGATACTATTATCTTCATTGTTGTTTGTAATTTATGCTGCCAGAAAGATTTTATAATATTTTTAGTTTTTTCACTGAAATCTATTCGTTCTAGTTGAATGTAAAAATCTAAAAAGTGTTCATCAGTCACTTGTGGGGAATAATTATTTAAAAATTTATATATATGAGGATGTGTTATAGTAGCTCCTAACGCTATTGATTGGTTGATAGTAGTGATATCAGTAATATTTTTAAGACTTTTTAGCAAAAAATAATTTAAATGGGGTTTTGTTAAGAATTGATATTGTGTATTAATAAGTTGCACTATTGCTATTTTATCCATATTAATAGCGTTGTATAATATAGACGTCAATGTTTTTTCGTATGCTTTATGGTTGGTTAATAAAGTTAGTATATTGTTTATTTTGTTTATATCTTCAGATGCAACAAGTTTTTTAAGTGTTGACATTTCAATTATAGCACCATCTGCGATTAATTTATTAAATGAAGTGATATTAAACGCATTAATAAATAAGTTTTCTAATAGATAATTAATTGATTTTGGGGTGAAAAAGCCATACTCATCATAGATGCATTCAATAAGACCTAGTTTGTCTTGATCTATAGCTTCATCTAATATATGAGATAATAAATTGAAGTCTGATAGTATTTTTAGTTGCTGGTTGTTAAGATTGCTATCATTGTTTTGTATTAATAACTCAATATCTTCAATTGTTAACTTTGCTCCTGCATCTATTAACTTTTGTATTAATAGAGTATTTAACTCAGAGTTTAATTGATTTTGTAATAAGTAATTTAATATTTTTGTAGTATAAATGCCATAGTTTAAAAAAAGAAATATAAGAGCTTTATTATTATTTTGAATTATAAAACTATTTAATATATCAAGTAATAAGTCTGAATAGCCAGTATTGCCTTCTAATAAAAAAATCATCTCTTTTATTTTAGTATCATTATTAGTAGATATTACCTTTTCTAAAGATTTTTGTAGTATTGTAACTGTAGAAGCATAATCATCTGGAGTTGTTATTTCATTTAAACTTTGGATGTTGTTAATATAATTATGTTCAGTTGTGTCTACGACTACGCAAGAGTCTAAGAGGCATTTGCTGGTTTTGGCATAATTGTGTTCCTCTGTTGTTAAGTGCATGCAAACATTTTCTGGTATGTAATTGCTATTGACTTGGTTTTCTGTGTGGTTGTATGTGGTCTCAGTGTTAGTTAATAATGCTGTTGTAGTTGGCATAAAGTTTTTCCATAAAAAATATTGATTTGTTGTCCTAGATATATTTATTATTCTTAGAGTAACTTTTTGCAACAAAAGTTCTATTGCCAGAAAAGTTTTATAGCTTTTTTGGTTTCTTCGCTGAAATTTATTTGTTCTAGTTTAGGGTAAAACTCTAAAAACTGGTCGTTAGTTAATTGTAGTGCATAAACAGTTAAAAGTTCATGCATTTCTTTATTTGTTATAGTAGCTCCTGATTCTATTAATTCATTAATATAATCTATATCAGTAATATCTTGAAGATTTTTTAGTAGTAGATAATTTAAAGAAGCATTTGTATAGAAATTATAGTATTCATCAAGCATTTTTACTATCGATGTTTTATTTTGATCAATAGCAATAGTTAATATAGAAGTTAATATTGTATTATATAAATTATGAGAAACTAATGAGTTTATTATCTTGCCTATTTTGTCTATATCTTCGGATGCAATAAGTTTTTGCAGTGTAGAGGTTTTAATGGTAGCACCGTCAGTAATTAATTGATTAAATGATATTAAATCAAACTCATAAGTAAATAAATCTTCTAATAGATAGTTAAGTGATTTTGTAGTGGCAAAGTTATGCATATAATAAATATTTGCAATAATATCTAGTCTATCTTGATCTACAGCTTCATTTAATAGGCTGTGTAATAGATCTGAGTAATATAGTAGATTTAGTTGCTTGTTTTTAAGAGTATGGTCATTTGATTGTAGTAATAATTCAACATCTTCAATTGTTAAGCGTGCTCCTTTAGCTACTAACTTTTTTATTAGCACTATATTTTGTTCTCTGTTTAATTGATCTTGTAATAAATAATTTAATGTATCTGTATTATAAGTTTTATGCTCAAAAAAAATAGTTTTAATATGAGTTGTTTTATTTTGAATTAGTAAGTTATTTAATATATCAATAAATAAATTTGGATACACAGGGTTATTTATTAATAAGGACATTGTTTGTTTTGCTATATCGTGATTTTTAGTAAATAGCGCATCTTCTAACTCATTTTGTGCTTTTTTGACTATGGATTCATAATTAGTATCTTGCGTTGTGCTATATTCATTTTCGTGGCTAATGTTAGAATTATGATCGGCTATATCAACAACCGACCAAGAATCTGATTCTGAATTAGGTGTGGAGTAATCGGGCTCTTCTGCTATTAAGTACTGGTTAACAGTTACAGGTACACAACTGCTACTGTTGTGGTTTTCTGGGTAAAGCTGTGTATTTTCAGTGTTAAACGATGATTTTATTGTAGTAAACATAAGAACTTCCATCAAAAAAAATATATTTCTTATGTTTAGAGTGATTTTTTACAATAAAGTTCTAATATACACGTAACAGATGAAAATGCGGGTTTTCAGCAAGTGATTATAAGTTTTTAGCCAAGGCAGTGTTTCGCA
>CAKNAD010000246.1 GCA_929200515.1 Candidatus Gorgonimonas leptogorgiae
AAAAGTAGTTACCTATATATAACAAAAATTTTAAAAAAAATTTTATTTACTATTTTTAAAAACTCCCTTATTTTTAAACGGGAGTTACTAATAATAACTTAATTACTCTGTCCTAGTACAGGAGGTTTTCTTTGAAAAAGTTGCAAAATATATTAAATAACAAAAAATATCAAAATAATAGATTAGCATCATATAGCTATTCTATAAAAAGCAGTTTTTTACAGAATATATTTATAACATTGATATTTTTTTCAGGAATGATGGTGACTACTTTAAGTTATAGTCAACCTTATGTTCCAGCACATGATCCAATTCTTCAACAGGTTGCTAAAGAGGTTCCACCTAAAGAAATATTACAAGAAGAAAACCAAAAAATTATCGATAACATGGTAAAAATTGCACGTAATGAAACAAGAGGAATGGCAGGGCTTGCAGCACCACAAATTGGAGTTCCTTTACAAATTATTTTAGTAAATATGAATGCATCTTTAGAAAAAGCAGACAATTCAATGTCGGCTAAAATTTATATCAATCCTAAAATTATTTGGAAATCTGAAGAGGAGGTAGAAGAGTATTTTGAAGGTTGTTTTTCAACTGGATCTTTAATAGGAATGGTTCCACGCTATAAAACTGTGCGTATTGAAGCTTATACACGTAATGGAAACAAGGAGGAGTTTGAGTTTACTGGCTACACCGCACGTATCTTTCAACATGAAATAGACCATTTACATGGACTTAGGTTTCCAGATAGAATGAAGGAAAATTTTGATAAGCTTCATTGGGTAGAAGCAGGTAAGATGGCGGAATATGCAACTAACTTTAACAACTGGGATAAAAAATGTTCCAAAGATGAATGGTTGTCGTTTATTAATGAAGCACCTCCGTCTAATAATAAATAAAATATTACAAATTTTTATCTTGAGTTATTACAGGTTAAAAAATATAATTAATAGTTATATATTTTTTTAATCTGTCTGATGCTATTTCTATATATTGGTTGGCATGTTTAAGAGCAATATATTGCTCTACTTTTTTAGCATTTTTAGTTTTGCCATAATCTATTAATTCTATTTTTTCTATATTGTTGCTTTTGTCTTTAAATGCTACAAAAATATTATTTGGTGATAACGAAGTGCAATAGCTAGGATCATTCTTGATTACATCTAGCATATCAAATATGGCAGTAAATATTTGTTTTATTCTAGGGTTTTTAAGATCTTGATCTGTTAGCTTATTGAATCCTGTTGTTTTAGCCTCTTTATCTACTATATAAATTAAGCCTAATTGCATTAACATTCTTGTTAATGAGATACCTTGGTTTTTAGCTTTAATGCTAAAAAGCCCAGCAGGATGATATTCATGTAACTTAGCCACTGTGAAAGAATAATCAGCAGCTTTTTTTTGCCAGCCTATATAGTGTTGATGTTCGTCTACTGCTGATAGTAATCCATTTATGCCATCTAAAATATTTAATTTTAATATTTTGTCAGCGTCAACTTTATTTTTTCCATCGATAATATCAAATACCATTGCATGCTTGCCTATGCCTAAATATGGTGTTTTTAATATTAATTCTAGATTATTACCGTATTTAAACTTAATACAACTACTAGTTTTTTTAGAGACTAATTCCTTAATTTTTATTAAATACAGCTCAATTTCTGTTGTTAATTGAGGTGATGAAATTTTAATATCGTCAATATAAATAGTAGCAAACTTATTTTCTGTATTAGTTAATTCATTACAGTGATTTACCTTATTGTTTTCATTATTTATGCCGCTGTAGGAGCTAGCACATGCAAAGCTTAACAATAAGGTTATTGCTATAATTAGTGCAGTTTTTTTCATAAAAGTTTACAAAAAAATATAAATTTTACCAAAAAAGTAAACATCTTCATCTGCCACGTGTAGATTTATTTATAATTTGCTACTAACTTAGTTATAAGTTTTTTATGCGAATCTGATAGTTGTGTTAGAGGCAATCTTATACCTGAATTAATCGATTGTTTAAGCTTTAAAGCATACTTAACAGGAATAGGGTTAGTTTCGATAAAAAGTGCATCAAACAAAGGTTGTAATTTTGTATTTAGCTCATTTGCTTGTTCAAATTTACCTTCTAAAACTGCTTCACACATATTGTGCATCATATTGGGAGCAACATTAGCAGCAACAGAAATTACTCCTTTCGCCCCACATTCGATACATTCAACACAACTAGCATCATCTCCTGAATATAATGCAAAGTCCTTAGCACTATTTTCTAATATTTGCTGCCACTTTTCCTTATTGACATCTGCCTCTTTAATTCCAATAATATTATCTTCTTGAGATAAACTTGCAATAGTGTCTACTTGTAAATCTACAGCTGTTCTAGTTGGTACATTATATAATATTTGGGGAATTGCCACGGCACTTGCTATAGCTTTATAATGTGCAACTAACCCATGTTGCATTGGCTTGTTATAATATGGAGTTACTAGCAAGCAAGCATCAACCCCTAAGTCTTTAGCTTGTTGAGTTAACTCTATACTAACAGCTGTTGAGTTGGTTCCAGTTCCAGCAATAATAGGTACTCTATTATTTGCAATATCTAAACTACGTTTTAAAAGCTCTAGTTTTTCATTTAGAGTTAAAGTTGCTGATTCTCCTGTAGTTCCTGAAACTACAATAGCATTTGTACCAGAAGTTATTTGATTTTCAATTAGTTTCTCTAAGCTGGTAAAATCTAACGAATTATCATCGTTCATAGGAGTTGCTAAAGCAACTATACTGCCACTAAACATTATCAATTAACCTCCTTTATTTTTAATATATAGATATATCTATATTAGCACTAGTATATAATGTATGATAACAAAAACTATTTTTGTGGTAAAATTATATCGGAGATTATTAATATGGCAGAACATTTTCTAATGACACAGCCAGACGACTGGCACTTACACCTTCGTGAAGCTGGAATGCTAGCAACTACTGTTCCGGCATCGGCTAGGGTATTTGCAAGGGCTATAGTTATGCCTAATTTAAGCAGTCCAATTGTTAATATAGACCAAGCTAAAAATTACAAGCAAGACATTATAAAGCACATTCCTGCTAATAGTAATTTTACTCCATTAATGACACTATACCTAACTGACAACATAAAACAGCAAGATATTATAACTGGCAAAACAGAAGGTATAATTTTTGCCTGCAAGTTATATCCGCAAGGAGCAACAACTAATTCTGAGTTGGGTGTTACCAACATAAATAAAATATATCCACTATTTGCAATAATGGAGCGTGATCAGATACCTTTGTTAATACATGCAGAAGTTAATGATGATAAAATAGATATTTTTGATAGAGAATTAGCTTTTATTGATAAACACCTAATAGGTATTATTAAGAACTTCCCAGAGTTAAAAATAGTTATGGAGCATATAACTACAGCTGACGCTGTAGAGTTTATTAAAGGGCAAAACCATAATGTAGCTGCTACTATTACCGCTCATCATCTACTTTATAATAGAAATCATATGTTAGCAGGAGGCATTAGACCCCATTATTATTGTTTGCCTATTTTAAAACGATCCACTCATCAACAAGCTTTAATTGATATAGCAACTAGCGGACATAATAGAGTTTTTCTAGGAACCGACTCTGCTCCTCATCAATTAGATAAAAAACAAAGTTGTTGCGGATGTGCTGGATGCTTTACCGCACCTTTTGCATTAGAGTTATACACAGAGGTTTTTGCAAAAGAAAATAAAATTGAGCAACTTGAAAAGTTCGCCAGCTTTAACGGGGCTGATTTTTATGGGGTTCCAAGAAACACAGCTAAAGTTAAGATAACCAAAAAACCATGGCAAATGCCCGAGTTTCTTGATCATGATGACGATAAATTTAAATTGCTAGGTGCAAATGAAACCTGGAACTGGGGTGCTCGTGTTAGTGATAACTGAGTTCAGAATAGATATAATCAATGAACAATATGCTTCTAATATGATAAAAAAAGGAATTTCTATATTAAAGATTATGCTTGCAATTTATGCAACTTTGCACTTAAAGCCAAAATCACTTGAAAATTATATTAATTAGGTTATAGGGATACTCGCCTTTTCTTGTTTGTTCGCTATTAGTAAATCTCTTAAAATCATTTAAAAAGTCAAAAATTTAATCTTAAATTTTAAAACTACATTTTTAAGTTATTTAACTAATAAGTACTTATGCTATTTTATTTATAGCAAAATAAATGATTCGGTAGCATATAAATGAACCTACTTCTAGTTTTATTTGTAGTAGCTCAAACCTGACCTGACA
>CAKNAD010000247.1 GCA_929200515.1 Candidatus Gorgonimonas leptogorgiae
TAAAAATTAATTGATGTAGCATCTATTTTACTATATTCATGGTTAGAGTGAATATCATTTATGTAAATTTCAATTTCATCTTTATCTAAAAAAATCTCAAGATTTTCTATAATCTTATTATAATCATCTATAAGATCACTTATATTATCACTGCTTTCAAAAAGATAGTAATAATGATTAGAATCATTATATTGTTCTCTCATAGATATTGTATATTCTAAAACTTGTTGCAAACTATTATTGTTTATTGTTTTTATATCTGCAATAGCATCTAATATTATCGATAATGAGTCTTCTGTTAGCCGGCTGGTAATCTTGTTATTTGTTAAATCACACTTTATTGTTTTAATAAGGTCTAATAAACTAGCTGCAGTTAACGTATTAACATTTTGATAGTATCCAGCATAATCACATGAATCTTCTACTTCTGAGTATAGTACTTTATGCTTTTCTCTAAAAATATCTTTATGATGCTCTATATTATAAATTCCTATTCTGCTTGTTGTTAAGCTAAAAAAAATAAAATTATCTTTATGGTATGTTTGCAAGTTATGTCTAAGTAGTTTGATTGCAGCTTGTCGTTCTTCATTCTGATTTTCTACAATATTCTCTAATAAATCTAAATTATGTAGCGTATTAAAAAAAGATATTGGAATATTATTGTATATATATCTATAATTATCTTTTATGTTGTTATCGTTTTGAGGCAGAAGGCAAAAGTTTTTAAAAACATCATCATTTTTAAGTATTTCTTTACATATTTCATAAGAATGAATCATGCAATTAGCACCATAATTTTGAATATTAAGAGGAATAGTGTAAATATTATATGGGATTTTATCTTTTATTAGTCTCCAAGTTATTTCTTTTATTTCATTTTTAGGACAAATATTGTTGTAGTCTTTTCCTGCAGATGAGGGATCTACTATAAAAATAGTTAAAACTTTATCTTTGATTCTAAAATATACCGCAGAACCATGAGGTATTGTAGTTGTTTTATGGTTAAAACAGCTATCGTTAAAAACAACTTCTGAGTAATACAAAGTTAATTCATAATTGTTTTTATCATTATATTTATCGATAAAATCTTGTGCCTCTTTTTTAACTGTAACTACATCATTGTCGTTTTTTATTAAATCCATTGATACTAAACTAACAGTTTTTTTTGTGTTTTTATCATAAGAAACTAATTTAAATGGAATCCAATTATCTAAATTATACTGTGCTTGGCTTTCTATTATATTAATCTCTGTATCTTTGCTAGAAAGTTGATGATCATTTTTTTTAGAACCATGACTAGTAAATACAAATACTTTAGTAGCATCTTCTTGTTGTATAATATTTTTTAATATATCTTCTATTTCATGTAACTTTATAAAACTTAAATCTTCTTTTTTATATTTATTAAGTTCAGATATTATCGTTAAAGATGCCATTTGTAAAGATGCATTTATTTTTGCAGGTAAGCCAGTGTTATTATCTATATAATTATTGTACAGGTTTTCCATTTTATTTAGATTATTAATAATAACAGAGAGGTTATTTTGTTTTGTATAGTTTTCTATAGCTTGTTCTGCTGTATTATTTACTTCTATGCTATATTGTCCTGATAGTAATTCAGCATTATTATTTGCTAATAATATACTAGAATTAAAAATCAGTATTAATATTAAAAAGCACCTTGATATTATACGATACAGACAGGTCTTTTTTAATAAAGAAACTATATATGATGCAATGTTTTGAAACATTTTTTAATCCTTTAATTGGTATGGTCTTCCTAGACTGATTTTTTAAATATTTAGTGTTTATACACGAAGCAGTTATAAATGCAAGTTTTCAGCAAGTAATTTTTTGGTGTAGTAGATCACTAACTTCAAGTAATCGAACGCATAACTGCATTATGGATATTTTTTTGTTTTGTCTTTATTATGTAATAAAGAAATGTAGAGCTATCTTGGTTTATCTCATTTCGTAATCGATTAACTATATTTTTTATAATGCGTCTTATGTCGTTTAGTCCTAAATAGTTATCTTCATACTTTAAAAATGCTGTTAGTTCTTTATCTTCTTCTGTAAAAGATGTAGATTTATCTGAAACTATTGCATTATGATAAACATTTTCTATATCATTATTGATATTTGTCAAGACGGTATTTAACTCTTTCTCCATTATCTCTGCTCTGTTAATAATTTCCTTTTTATCGATATCAGATATAAAAAAATCACTATTATTAAACTTTTCATTTATGAGTGTAATATATTTTTCTAATTCATGCCGATGATAGCCTTTTAGCTGGCTTATATATTGGTAAAAATTAATTGATGTAGCATCTATTTTACTATATTCATGGTTAGAGTGAATATCATTTATGTAAATTTCAATTTCATCTTTATCTAAAAAAATCTCAAGATTTTCTATAATCTTATTATAATCATCTATAAGATCACTTATATTATCACTGCTTTCAAAAAGATAGTAATAATGATTAGAATCATTATATTGTTCTTGCATAGATATTGTATATTCTAAAACTTGTTGCAAACTATCATTGTTTATTGTTTTTATATCTGCAATAGCATCTAATATTATTGATAATGAGTTTTCTGTTAGCTGGCTTGTAATCTTGTTATTTGTTAAATCACACTTTATTGTTTTAATCAGTTCTAATAAACTAGCTACAGTTAACGTATTAACATTTTGATAGTATCCAACACAATCACATGAATCTTCTACTTCGGGGTATAGCACTTTATGCTTTTCTCTAAACATATCTATATGATGAGCTGTATTATAAATTCCTATTCTGCTTGTTGCTGTGCTAAAAAAAATAAAATTATCTTTATGGTATTCTTGCAAGTTATGTCTAAGTAGTTTGATTGCAGCTTGTCGTTCTTCATTCTGATTTTCTACAATATTCTCTAATAAATCTAAATTATGTAGCGTATTAAAAAAAGATATTGGAATATTATTGTATATATATCTATAATTATCTTTTATGTTGTTATCGTTTTGAGGCAGAAGGCAAAAGTTTTTAAAAACATCATCATTTTTAAGTATTTCTTTACATATTTCATAAGAATGAATCATGCAATTAGCACCATAATTTTGAATATTAAGAGGAATAGTGTAAATATTATATGGGATTTTATCTTTTATTAGTCTCCAAGTTATTTCTTTTATTTCATTTTTAGGACAAATATTGTTGTAGTCTTTTCCTGCAGATGAGGGATCTACTATAAAAATAGTTAAAACTTTATCTTTGATTCTAAAATATACCGCAGAACCATGAGGTATTGTAGTTGTTTTATGGTTAAAACAGCTATCGTTAAAAACAACTTCTGAGTAATACAAAGTTAATTCATAATTGTTTTTATCATTATATTTATCGATAAAATCTTGTGCCTCTTTTTTAACTGTAACTACATCATTGTCGTTTTTTATTAAATCCATTGATACTAAACTAACAGTTTTTTTTGTGTTTTTATCATAAGAAACTAATTTAAATGGAATCCAATTATCTAAATTATACTGTGCTTGGCTTTCTATTATATTAATCTCTGTATCTTTGCTAGAAAGTTGATGATCATTTTTTTTAGAACCATGACTAGTAAATACAAATACTTTAGTAGCATCTTCTTGTTGTATAATATTTTTTAATATATCTTCTATTTCATGTAACTTTATAAAACTTAAATCTTCTTTTTTATATTTATTAAGTTCAGATATTATCGTTAAAGATGCCATTTGTAAAGATGCATTTATTTTTGCAGGTAAGCCAGTGTTATTATCTATATAATTATTGTACAGGTTTTCCATTTTATTTAGATTATTAATAATAACAGAGAGGTTATTTTGTTTTGTATAGTTTTCTATAGCTTGTTCTGCTGTATTATTTACTTCTATGCTATATTGTCCTGATAGTAATTCAGCATTATTATTTGCTAATAATATACTAGAATTAAAAATCAGTATTAATATTAAAAAGCACCTTGATATTATACGATACAGACAGGTCTTTTTTAATAAAGAAACTATATATGATGCAATGTTTTGAAACATTTTTTAATCCTTTAATTGGTATGGTCTTCCTAGACTGATTTTTTAAATATTTAGTGTTTATACACGAAGCAGTTATAAATGCAAGTTTTCAGCAAGTAATTTTTTGGTGTAGTAGATCACTAACTTCAAGTAATCGAACGCATAACTGCATTATGGATATTTTTTTGTTTTGTCTTTATTATGTAATAAAGAAATGTAGAGCTATCTTGGTTTATCTCATTTCG
>CAKNAD010000248.1 GCA_929200515.1 Candidatus Gorgonimonas leptogorgiae
CCCATAATCAAGAAGATTACAGCTCTCAAACAGCTAATATCAACCGTGTAATTACAAAAAACGAGGATATAGTTAATAAATTAACAACTAACTGGTTTTATATTAGAGATCACCATAACCAACATCTTAACGCTAATACCTCTTTACCAATAGAAACAAATATTAACTTACAAATAGGTGTTATTGATGCGTTATCAATAATATATAGGAATGAAGCTATTCCTATTTGTAACATGACTGAATTAGGGCCGTTTATTTCTGAGTTAATCGATAAAGAAAATGGTAGACTTTTTGTAGTTACAACATCTCAAGGGCTTTATTCTAAAAACACTAGTGAAATATATAGTATAAAAGAAGTAGAAGCTCTAAAAGAAAAAGTCTACCAGCTTATCGAAGATAATACTGCTAGTGTATCAATGAAAGGTTACAAAATGATTTCATATTATAAATCATATTCAAGTATTATTTATAATTGCGATATTGAAAAACAAAAACAAAAAGCTGATAATTTTATTAAGAAGGCACAGCAACAAAATAACAGTAATCTCAAAATTACATTAAGTTATGATACAACACAAGAAATACCTAATGATGAACCATTTCAAAAAGAAAACATCGGTCATGCTCTTGGTCTTGATATTAGATTAAAAAATAATAAAATAACAGTGCTTTGTTATCATTCTTGTGCTTCTCTAAATGCTCTGGGTTTTAATGGCATAGACAGCATATCTGAAACACTGCATAATATACACAACCAAACTAAAGATAAAAATATTTCAAGTGTCTTTGTAAATATACCATTGGGTACTGAAGAAAACGGTACTGACTGTACATTGCACAGTTTCCACTTCGCAAAAACATCCAAAGATTATGCAGAAAAAATAGAAGAGCTACATGAAGGATTAGCCACTAAAAATCAAGATAGTATAATTTCTTTTTTAACAGATAAATTTCCACAAGAGTTTTTTACTATTGCACAAAAAGAACAAAACGTTACTTATTTAACACAACAAATATTCAAAGATAACAAGAATGAACGAGTATCAGAGGTTATTCAAACAAATACAAGGGATAACTTTCTATTTTCGTTTCATAAGCCAGATACAAAAACATTTGATTTTTTTAATAACTTTGCAGATATAACTCAAGATATAATGACCGCAAAAGAACATAAAGAGCTTACAGAGTTTGCCTATTCACTTAATGACAAAAAACTTACACAAGGCAACTATCCTTTTTTTACTACTAAGGTAAATACAACTTTAAATATAGAACTTCAAATAATAATTGACAGCATACAAGATTTTATAGCAAGTCCTGATATTTTTTTATTGCCTAGTGAAGACTTAAGTAAATTATTATCAATAACACAAAAAATATCTGAAACCATCCATAAAAATGATCTTCCTGAATACCCAAAGATATTAGAGCAAGCAATAAAACTTTATAACTTGTCTAATAAAAATCTAGCTGAATATGCATATAAAAAAGCTACTAGCTTAATATCATCAGAAGAATTTCCACAAATAGCGGATATAATTCCTAGTAAAAATAGCATTAAACAAACAAGACAATATTCAGACACCCCCTTAGATGAAATATTACGCCTTCTAGAGAGCGAATCTAGATCAAACCTGCCACAAAAGCTTGATTTGCTACATGAAAAAATAACTTCACGGGAAATAATAGAAGATCATAATAAAATATTTGATGCCGAACTAGTAAAGTTAGTTAATAACATTTTAGCTTTCTTAGGAAATATCAAATCTTATACAGCAGACTATAATGATTCTCGTAAGAAACAGGGTTTACCTATTGAAGACAAAGTCATTATTAATATTGGTAATAAATGTTTTTGTTTGAAAGAAAAGCAAGAGCTTATAGAAAAGATGCATTCGCTAGTTTATCAATTACACTTTTTAATATCCTATTCATTAACAAAAATTCATGAGAACAAAGAAGATACAAATAACAAAATGCTAGCTTATAGTTGGGAAAAGATTATAGGATATAAACATTCAACTTGAAAATAAATTTATTCTGCCAAAACTAATAATAAGATTTGCTCTCTATTAACTTTTAAAAGAGATTAAAAAATTTTGGCAGTTAGTTATTAGTTATGATAAAATAGCACAAATAGTTATTATGTGCTTCTTATTTTTAGGACTCTCGTATAAAAGTGCAAAAAACATTAGCAGAGCTTAAAACTGTTTCTATAGCTTTATTAGATTATATAAATCCACATACTGTATCTAGGTTAAATAAAATTGGCTTATATACTCTAGGCGATTGTTTGTTACATTTACCGTTAAGGTATATCGATAAAACCGCTTTAAAAACAATACAGTTTTCTTCAGTAGGTGAATATAGTTTAATTAAAGTTACCGTATTAAATATAAAAACATATCAAGGGAAAAAACCAAGTTTATTGTGCTACGCTGCCGACCACAGCGGGCAAGTAACTTTACGTTTTTATAATTCTACTGCCTGGCATAAAAAAAACATACAGATCAATACCGAACTTCTGTGCTGGGGTGAGCTTAAAAGTGGTAAATTTAGTTTAGAAATGCATCACCCTGAATATAAAATAATTCAGCAAAATAATCTTAATGCAATTATGGATAAACACCTGACTTCAGTGTATCCAACGACTAAAGGTTTATTGCAAAAACAAATATCTACAATAATAGAATATACATTAAATTTACTGCAAGAAGATGAATTTCAGAATATCAACGTCCCTACTTTTGCAACAAGATTCAGTATAAAATCGATATTAACAACATTACATAAACCTACAAAAAATGATCTTAGCGCTATTATTAATCGTAGCCATCCTGCTATAAAATATTTAATTTTCGAAGAGTTGTTATCATCTATTGTTGCTATAAAACAATTAAGACATAAAATTCAAAATAATCAGGGGTATGCTATGGCAATTTCTGATAAAACAACTGCAAAATTTAAAGCCGTTGTAGGCTTTACTATGACTAACGCACAGCAGCGTGTAATTGCAGAAATAACACAAGATATTAGCCAAAATAAACCTATGATGCGCTTAGTACAAGGAGACGTAGGCTCAGGAAAAACAGCGGTTGCTGCTGAGATTGCTTTTATTTGTATTGAAAATAATTATCAAGTTGCAGTTATGGCTCCAACAGAATTACTAGCTGAACAACTCTATACAAAATTTACTAACTGGAGTACTAGTTTTAATTGTAAAACAGCATTGTTAGTTAGCAAGCTTACGAAAAAAAATAAAGAAAATATACTACAAGAAATAAGCTCTGGTGACATTAAATTAATAGTTGGCACTCAAGCTATTTTTCAACAAGAAGTAAAATTTCATTCGTTAGGGTTAATTATTATAGACGAACAACATAAGTTTGGCGTTGAACAACGAATGCAATTACAATATAAAGGTTTAGTAAATGGATGCTTGCCACATCAGTTAGTGATGTCAGCAACTCCTATTCCACGAACCTTAGCCATGAGTATTTATGCCGATTTAGATATTTCGGTAATAGATGAAATACCACAAAGTAGACCCCCCATCAAAACTACAGTTATGAGTTTTGCTAAAAGATTTGAAGTCATAGAAAAAATTAAGCAATATTGTAGTATCGGTAACCAAGTGTATTGGGTATGTACTTTAATAGAAGAATCAGAAGTTTTACAATGCCAAGCAGCACAAAAAACTTTTGAAGAACTACAACAGGCATTAACTGATATTAATATAGGTCTAGTACATGGTAAAATGTCAAAGAGCGAAAAACAACAGGTAATGGCAGATTTTAAAAATAATAATATACAATTACTAGTTGCAACAACTGTATTAGAAGTCGGTATCGATGTACCTAATGCTAGTTTAATAATTATAGAAAATCCTGAGCGTTTAGGTTTATCACAGTTACATCAGCTACGAGGACGAGTGGGAAGAGGAAATAAACAAAGTTTCTGTATCTTAATTTACAAACCACCCATTTCAATACAAACTCAAAAACGATTACAAATAATGCGTTCAACTACAGATGGCTTTGAAATTGCTAAACAAGATATGCTTATTAGAGGCGGCGGAGAATTTTTAGGAACCAAACAAACTGGAAACATTAACTATAAAATAGCTGACTTAACCACAGACTCTAAACTTATAGAACATGCTACTAAGGTATCTTCTAATTTAATTATGGGGTATCCAGAATTTGTTACTCATATTATTAACAGGTGGCTAGGCAACAATACAGAAAAATACAGTAAAATTTAAAA
>CAKNAD010000249.1 GCA_929200515.1 Candidatus Gorgonimonas leptogorgiae
AAACACAGTAAAGAAAAAATCAACTTATGGCTTGCAGATAATATAATTCCTAATACAGTTGAGATATTAGTATCTAGTATTGATACATCCCAAGAAAACAACCATTTTAATATTAAAACTATAAGCGGTATATTTTTTTGGGTTTGTTATCAACAGAATGAAGATTTATCTACTAGAAGTAAAAGTAAAATCAAAGTTGATTATAATAATTATACATCTTTACAGTTATCTCATCTTCTGCAAATAGATTTTGCTAGCTTATATAAAGCTAATGATAAACAAATTATTATCGATTTAGTGCTACAAGCATTATCACAAACTAATAATTTAGAAGATATTTTGGATTTTTTAGTTAGTGATAACATGCAAGTTGTACTTGAAGATATACCATTATTTAAACAACGAGTAGAAAAAAAACTTAAAACTAAATTACATAATAAAACCTTTAATAGTAGTTTTCAAACAACTTCTTTTATAACAAATACAATAACAAAAGCTAAATACTTATTGCATTTCTTCTATGATATAAAAGATTACCATACTATATTTAAAATTGTGATTGATATTTTAAATAGCAAAGAAATAAGTATTACAGACAAAATAGATATTTTCCAAGTAAAAACAACAATAGGTATACCTTTGATATTTGCACTATTAATTAACCCTAAGACTAATAACTTTCTTAGTACTTACTTAAACTTTATATTAGAGAACAAAGATTTTACTGATGAGCAAAAGTTAGAGCTTGTTACAGCAAAAACAAGCGATGGCAACTCTATTTTCAATAATGCAATTAAATGCCATGATTTTAACATAGCTAATGAATATATTAACATTATATTAAAGCATGAAAAATTTACCATAGAGCAAAAGTTAGATCTTATTACAGAAAAAACAAGCGATGGCAACTCTATTTTAAATAAAGCGATTACAGACGGTTACACTATAATATTTAATAAATATATTAATATTATATTAAAGCAAGAAAAATTGACTACAGAACAAAAGTTAGAGGTTTTACAGCTGAACCCACAAGAAGTTAGCTATTTATATTCAGATAAAAGATTAAGATATAATATGGCTATGGAAGTTGATATATATAAGAAAGCTGGAGCAGTTGAGAGATATATCAATACTATGTTAGCTTATAATGGTTTTGATTCTTTACAAAAGATAAAAATTATTCAAATGTTAAATGGATCTAATTTAAATTTCTATAAAGCGTTATTATGGGAACATTGTAAATCAAGTGTTAAATACATACAGACTATATTAGAAGATAAAAATTTCACACCTGAGCAACAGCTTCAATATAGCATACCTATTTTAAATATGCTAATACAAAATAGCGATATTGAAAATGCTATTGAGTTTATTTACCCTATATTAGCAACTGATAAATTTACTAATGATCAAAAGTTCGAATTAGTTAAGGAAAAAACTCTTTGTTATTTATATAAACGATTTAACATGGAATTTTGTAATAACTCGGTTACGAGATATTTTAAGGTAGTGTTAGCCTATAATGGTTTTACTTTTTCACAAAAAGCAGAACTCATTCAAATACTAAATGATAGTATTTTAAATAAAGATAAAAGTAATTTATATGCAGTGCCACCAGAAGAAAAAAAATCAGCAATTATTGGATATATACAAATTATATTAGAAAATATAAATTTCACATCTGAACAAAAACTAAATCTTCTTTTAGCAAAAGAACAAGAAGATTATTTGTCATGCTTGCATTTAGCATTGCTCTATGATGATCATAACATACTTAATAGTTGTATTAATTATGTATTAAACTACGATGGTTTTACAGTTGCAGAAAAATTAAAATTTATTCGGGCAGAAAGTAATCTGGGGGTTCCTGGTTTATTTAAAGCTTTAACATATGGTTCTCATGAAGCAGTTAAGATATATATTGATACTATATTAAATTGTTCTATATTTACTAAAGAACAAAAGCTAGAGATTATTGATATAAAGGATTTCGTTATAATTGCTAACTTATTCCTCTCTGGATATGACAAAGCAGTTAAAGTATATATGGAGCTTATATTGAAATATAAATATTTTAGCCCTAAGCAAAAACTAAATATTCTTTTAGCAAAAGATCAATCATATGCTTCTTCATACTTACATTTGGCATTATCTAAGAATTATTATGAGATGCTTGGCATCTATATTAGTTATATATTAAACGATGATGGTTTTACACTTGCAGAAAAATTAAAATTTATTCGGGCAGAAAATGAAAATGGCATTCCTGGTTTATTTCAGGCATTAAAAAAGAATAGTTATAATGCAGTTCAGGAATATCTCAATACTATAATAGATAGTAGTAAAATTGATGTATTAGAAAAGATAAAAATTATTAGAGCAAAAAATCAAGGCAAACTTGGTTTATCTGAAGCTTTAAAAAATAATTACCATAAAACAGTTAAGGTATATATTGATACTATACTAAAGTGTAATAAATTTACCGAAAAACAAAAGCTAAAGCTTATTAATACAAAAACAAACGATAATGCTTTTAGCTTGAGTGAAACATTCGCAAAGGGATGTGATGAAACAGTTCAAGTATATATGAATCTTATATTGAATTATAATAATTTTAGCTCTAAGCAAAAACTAAAACTTATTCAAATACAAGGAAAAAAATCTAACCTCGATTTAAAGAAAGCAAATGATTATGAAATTCCTACGAGAGAATTGCGTTCAACGACAAATTACCATTATCAAGTAGTTTATAATTACATTAACACTATTTTAAATCATAGGGAATTTAATATAAAACAAAAACAACAACTATGTAGCATCTTAAGTAGCTGGAAATATTATGA
Source organism: Candidatus Gorgonimonas leptogorgiae (assembly GCA_929200515.1). Lineage (GTDB taxonomy): Bacteria > Pseudomonadota > Gammaproteobacteria > Pseudomonadales > Endozoicomonadaceae > CAKMZJ01. Next base: position 2,847 of record CAKNAD010000249.1, read on the forward strand.
AAAAACGGTAAATAATAATAATATTTTGACTACTGATGAAAAAGCCCAAATATTATCCACTTCTAATTGTACAATAATGTAATGGTTTAACTATAGCAAATGCTAAATTAAATAAAGGTACAGCTTAAACTTCATAATAAGGTGCAATTCATAGAACTAGTAATAATATATACAAGTAGCATATAGAAGTAGTAGCTATAACGGTTTTATTATCGTAGCAGATACTAATTTTTTCCAGATAGCATAGCCATCGTTGTTAAGGTGAATACCATCTTTAGCAAATAGTGATATTACCGGCTTTTTATTTTCATTAAGAAAATAAAAATCTGTTTCAATAAATACAACCTGATGATGCTGTTTTGCATATTCTTTAATTCTGTGATTAACTTCTTTGGCATCTTGCCATAAATTCCAACGAGCAGGCGCAGGAGAGATTGCAATAAAATATATAGTGCAATCTTGCAACTTATTATGGATAATCTCAACAAACTGCAGAAATGAGTCATATACATCACTAGGGCTTACAGTTGGTGGAATAGCTAAGTCATTTACTCCAGCGAAAATAACAACTTGTTTGGGTTTATGTGGAATTACTAACTGTTCAAGTAGCTTATTGATATCGGCTAATTTGGCTGCATTAAATCCGCGCTGGATAACATTTATTGGACTCATATCCTGCGCTAGTGTATGCCATCTTTTGATACTAGAGCTTCCTATAAACACAACACTGTCATTAGGATATTTATGTTGTTTATCAATAGTCTTATAGATGTTAACATCATCGGGATTAATGCTTCCTGCAATAGTTGGCAGCTGATATAACATCAATAATAAAGCTAGCGATAGCGTGCGTATAGGTACTTCACATAATTTAATCATTCTTTTATAACTCCGAAACGAAAAGACTATTTTTTGGTAAAAAAGAATTTTAAAAAATCAAGCTGACTTCTCAAAAGATCAGAAATCAGTCCTTGTTTATTAAAATAGTTGCTAGTTATGTCAACGGTGCTATTGATTTTATCACCTTCATAACAAGTTCCAAACAATCTATCCCATAATGGCGTAATATGACCAAAATTTTTATCCCAATGCTCTCTATCACGGGAGTGGTGAATACGATGATCTATGGGAGAAATGAATAAATACAAATAGTGTTCCAAATGCTAAATCTAAAGGATGTGATCGGGCTACGGTAATAATATTAAATTTTATAGCAACATGGTGCATTTTATACAATTGCCACCACCAAGATATACTATGACCAAATCGGTGACGCCAATATACACGTGGCAGATGAAAGCTCTATCTAAGCTCGAATATGTTTATTATAATATACAAGACATTTATAC
>CAKNAD010000250.1:0-1068 GCA_929200515.1 Candidatus Gorgonimonas leptogorgiae
CATCAATCAAAATTAGTAAAATATAATTTAAAATCAGTTTATCATATTAAAAATACTCCTTTAAACTGCGTTACTACTTTTTAATTTAGTACGAATATAAATAGCCAAAGTAGGTGCCTTGTTTAATAAGCCAAAAATCACTTGCGAAAAAGATTATTTTCAAGTAGAAGGTGTATATCATCAAAACTTATTTAATAAGGAATTTATGCTATTTTTAATATAATTACCCATAACTTACTAGTATAAAATACTAGTAAGTATCTTTAATTAAAAAGGACTTTATATATGGACAGTAAACCTATAAATCGAAGCTCTTCTCCAACACATCTCCCGAGAGAACAAAATAGAAATGCTACTCAAACAACTGCTACAACAAGAGATTCTCGTAGTGTTGATGCTTCCCCCGCAGGAGCTACTAATTATGTAAGCAGATCGGGGATTGATTCATCTTCGGCACTTCCAAGTTATTCAGAATATATGGCTTATCAAAGTGCCGATTTTATAAAAAATTTTAATAAAGTGCACAAATGTGATATATGACCACAACTTCAACTATCAACTAGCGACAAAGTGCGGCGTGGAATATGTACTCATACTTATAAGGCAACAACGCAAGTAAAAGGCAAGGCCGGTTTGATAGCACTTAATAAGCATAAGAATATTTTTTTAGAAGTTAAAAAGGGTAAATATATACGGATTGATAAGATACCAGAAAAAGATTATGATATTGCATATAAGGGCATTAAGAATATATTTAGTGATAACCCTTGCAAAAATGCCTTAACAGCAGTAATCAACCCTAAGCACAACTATTTTATATTTTTAAATGCCAGTGGTCATAGTATAGAACGTCGTGGTATTTTCGGTTAAATATAAAAGACAATAGTAAATTAGCATTCGTAGTCTTATAAAATATTAATCCAGTTTCTTCAGCTGTAATCTGTATATGATCTTCAGGTAAAAAGTGTATAACCTGCGAAACACTGTCTTAGCTAAAAACTAATAATCACTTGCTGAAAACTAGCATTTTCAACTGCCACCTGTATAAACCTTCTACTTGGATATAGG
>CAKNAD010000250.1:1078-4191 GCA_929200515.1 Candidatus Gorgonimonas leptogorgiae
GGTCTTATCAGCAAATAATTTTGTAATTGCGGGATAAAAAAATTTTTAGATAAAAAATAAGTAACTATTTTATTAATAAGAAAATAAATGTATTATTTTTATTGCTAATAGTAAAAATAGCAAGTGTATGAAATATTTATATTTATCTAGGTAAAAAAATGACTACTAATACTGCAATATTACAACAGCATCTCAATAATATGTGGCTAGATTATTTAAACTTGACTCCAGATGCTAAGCCAATTCATAAGTTATTTTCTGAGTTAAATGATAATATAATTAACGATCATATAGCCTTAAGGACATTTAACCTTAATAAAACTAGTATCGATAACATAGCTACTCCCTTTATACAACAAGGATATCAATATGCTGATAGTTACGAATTTCCACAAAAGAAACTACTAGCAAAATATTTTATCCATCCTGATTCATCTTTACCTAAGGTTTTTATTAGTGAATTAATAACAGAAGAGTTTTCGCAAGAAGCGCAGGATATTATTGCTAACTTAGTAGAACAAGTGGATGCAACCGCAGTAAGTAAGTTAAATTTTTGTTATTCTGGTCGTCCGTGGGATATTTCTTTAAAGCAATACGACATACTTAATACTCAAAGTGAATATGCATCTTGGGTTGGTGCACATGGATATCGCCCCAACCACTTTACAATTTTAGTAAATAGCTTAACCTCACATAAAAATTTGACTAGTTTAAATGATTTTTTAATTAAACAAGGTTTCAATTTAAATAGCTCTGGAGGTTTAATTAAAGGAACTAAAGAACAATTATTGGAACAGTCCTCTACTAAAGCTAAAAAAATTAGAGTGCAGTTTACCGATGGCTATAAGGAAATACCAGGTTGCTACTATGAATTTGCATTACGCTATCAGCAAAATAACGGTGATTTCTATCAAGGCTTTGTTGCTAGTTCTGCTGATAAAATTTTTGAAAGCACATCTCACAACTAGCTAATAGCTCACAACAAATTGACCACTCCGCCTTTCAAGGCGTGGTAGTTTACTTCATAAGTTCTGATAACTTATTTTTTATTTCCGTTGCTGTTGGTCTTGCTTCTGGTGCTAGTCGATGACATGAATTAATAATTTCTATTATAGCTTCTATTTTTTGTTGAAAATCACCGTCTTTAGGCCGTGCAGCGCTTATTCTTCGATTAAGTACCTTAGAAAGATACCAAAATACACTAAATACAAAATTTGGAATTATAGTAGTTACTTTAGCTGGTATTACGTTAAAGAATAAAGCAAGAGAATGTTGCTGATAAAAATAATCGTCGATTTTATATCCTTTTTTTAGTTTACTGATATCAAAACAGTCTTGATAATAGCTATACAAAATTGTAGCTAATACAAAACCTAAAGACCAAATATCACCTTTAAAAGAAGCACTCGTTAGTAAGCTTTTGCTATCATCTGAAGGGTGGAGAAATTCTGGGGCAGAAGATATTTTTGCTGGAAAATGAAATTTTTTTATTCCTAACACTTGTTCTTTGTTGTTACTAAACATGCTAAATCGTTCAAATCCTGATAACACTATTTTATTGTTATCTTCTATAAATAAATTTATAAATTCTATATCACCATGTGCGATTTTATTTTCATGTAAATATTCTACAGTATTAACAATATCATACATTTGTTGCAAAATATTTCTTGTAGTAACACTTGCGTTATTGTTATCATACATAATATTCGTTAGAAATGTACTACGAGGAATTTGAAATATTTTATGATCGTATTTGCCTTTTTGTTGTAATATATTAGGTATATTTTGGTTCTCTATTGACGACAATAATGTAATTTGGCGGGCAGAACCCAATGCAAACTCTAGAAAACTATTATGTGAATTTAAATTATCATTTGATTCGAGATTATCGATATTTAAAAATGGTGCCATTCCTATAATTGTTTCATTATTGTTTTTATTATACATTTCTACTTTATAAAAAGTAGAAGAATAAGCACTATAAATTTCTTTTCCTATGTTTATAGTTATTCCATGTGTATCTACAAATGATTGTTTAATAAAAAAAATGATTAAAAAATTTATTTTAGCAACTGTAGCATTGCTATGATATTCATCAGGGTTTATTTTTAAATAATATATGTTAACTGATTCATCTGAAAACATAGATAATATTCTTTGTTTATCAGTATTTATAAACCATTGAAATAATCGTAATTCAATAGAATCGTTTAGATCTAGTATATTAACTGCTAGACCATTATTAATTTCTGTAAAAAGAAGAGATTTAGCTTTAATAGCATTTGCTATAAAAAAATCACGTTCAGTTTTGTTATCATCTATGGCACTAACAGTAGTTATGCAAAAAATCGATATAACAGTAAGAAACAATAAATATATATATTTAAAGTTAAAGGGATTTAATTTTTTATTGTTATTCATAATTATTTATAAAATCTCAATTTGTAGAAATATTATATTATAGTTAAGTTTTATACATTATTGCTTACTTTAAAAGTTATAGCTGTTTACTTAATGAATTATTCATGTATAATAGAAACATTTTAAAGCAACATAATTATACAAGGTAAAGCTAACTGTAGCAATTATTAAATTATCTTGTATAGCTTAATATAAGGATAGTATTATGGCCACTGTAGAAAACTCAACTAGTTTTAAAATTAATTCAAGAAATCACATAAAAAAAAGCCAAAAGCCTAAAAAGTCTAAGCAATCTTTGCAACCAAAGGTAAGCCAAACAATCAATGAGATAAATTCTGTAGATAAAAAAAATAATCTACTGAAAAAATCAATTAGCTTTGTTTTCACAGTAGGTACTGTTATCTCCTGTGTTTTGTCTATATCAAGCAGAGTTAAGAAAATAAATCCAGTATTTACTCTACTAATGGATAGAAAAATCACACTTATTAATGATAGCTTTTGTTCTTTATAATTTATTATACATCTAATTTTTTGCCTTATACACGTGGCAGATTAAAATTAAATAACCCCGAAGTAGCTGAGTTAGCTATTGACATGATACCATCACGTGACATGCTCCCCGACCTAAAGGACGGGTCTTCTTGATTAAACAAGTGCTTCCTGTGCTAGTGTTCTAACGAACCCTATAT
>CAKNAD010000251.1 GCA_929200515.1 Candidatus Gorgonimonas leptogorgiae
ATACCCAGTTAGCCTGCTGAGATATAGGGTTCGTTAGAACACTAGCACAGGAAGCGCTTGTTTAATCAAGAAGCCCCGTCCTTTAGGTCGGGGAGCATGTCACTAATAAAGTGCGTAAGTTGAGTTAAGAATTATTATGTGGGTCAACTATAGATAAATATAATTTAGCTAATTTATGGTTAGTTGCTTTTATCTCTTTATAAATAGTTAAAAATGTAGTTTTATCTTTAATATTTAATAATTGTTGTTTAGTTTTAAAACTAAGATTGCCGGTTATAATTTGTTCTATATAAGTAAAAATAAATTTAAAATTTTTATTTTCGATCGCTTGCTTATATAGTTTATCTTTTTCTGTGTTTTCTATATCTAAATCAATTAAATGTTTTTTTGTTTGTTCTGATATTTTATTACAGTTTAAAATTGTTGTTAAATAAATTTTAAAAAAAGACAAGTACGGTTTTGATTTGTCATCTTCAAATGGTATCAAAATCCAAAATAAATCTAGTAACCTCTTACTGTTTATTATTTCTATTTTTTCTCTTTCAGTGAAATCATCTGCCTGTAATATATAATTAGCTATTTTTTCAAAGGAGCTTAATATTTCTTCTGTATTATATGTATAATAATCATTACCATTATTTATATTACACATTGGTATTGATAAACAGGGTACATTTATGTTGTTAGCATTTAGTTTATTTAACAGCATAATTTTTTCAGTGCTGTTAATATGCTTATTTTTTAATATAGAGTTAACTATAATATCCCATAGATTACTATTACCAGTTGCTAAGCTTATAAATATAAAAGCACTTGCATCTGGTGAAAAAATAGCAGAAATTTTATCTTCTATACTGTTATTACTCGAAAGTAAATCATTCATATAGTTACTAATAGTATCTAAATGCTTAATTCTGCATGCCTCCTTGAAGCCAGATACTTTATTATAATACCCTGGTATTCGTGTTGTTATAAATGGTATTATCCCAGCTATAATAGACCTTAAATCAGAGCTTATTACCTGTGAAATTATGGGTTTTATTATGATGTTATTTTTTATTTTTTGATTTGCTTGGTAATGCCCCAAAGCTAATAAAAAACCTAAATCTGTTTTTGAGATATCAGATAAAATATTGACTGTTGCAGCAGAGGTTTCTTTAATTTTTTCAGTAGATAACAATATAGCTTTACTTTCATAAAAATAGGTGGCTTTGTATTCCCAAGATATAAAATCGTCTATATTCAGCATTTCAGTATCATCGGGGTGCAAAATTATAACTTTTGTAGCTATATTAGTTTGGCTTGGGTCGTAAAATTGGATTTTAATTGTATTTGTTTTTTTTGTTATATTGATAGCCATTGCATGATTATAAGATAGTAAAACATAACCTTTTGTTGTATTGTCATTTTTATTATGCATAGAAGTGGCTAAATTTTTTAATACAGCAGAAAGTTGATTAATATTAAAATAATAAGCTTCTTTAGCTATTTCATTATATAGTTTTTTGGTATGCTGATAATCTAATGCAGGATTATTTTTAATCTGCTCCACAGTGCTAAAAACAGATGGTTTTACTCCATTAGCAACAGCATTAGCGAAACTATCACAGGTATAATAATCGTTATTAGTATCTTTATAGCTACTAACTCCATCTGTTTTTACTTTGCAATTAAATTTTTTTACTCTATGTTTGCTATTGTATATTAAAATATGATTATTGTTAGTAGTTGTTTTTTTTTCTGTAAATAAACGCTTGCTTTCATGTAGCTTAGTTTTTTTATTATCAATATATGTTAAATATCTATTTAAATTATTATATTTTGTTTCTTGAACTGTATGGAGTTTTGTTTTATTTAAACTAGCTTGTGTATTATAAAAAAAATTACATATAGCTGTTTCCATTGTTGATATAGGCTTTTCTATATTTTTTATATAACATATTTTGGCTTGATTATTAAATCTAGAATATCTATGTATATATCTTTTAGTATAAGATGAATAAGTAGGAAAGCCTCTAAGTTTTTCTGAAGCAGTGACAGTTATTAATGGAAGTATTGTTTTGCTTGCTTGCATATTTGTTATCTTCTTAATAATTAATAGCTAAAAGTTCATTTTATTTTGTTATTTGAGCATTTTAAAGCTAACATTTTCACCTCCCTCTTGTATAATTCAGCTAATTTTGGTCTAATTATTTTTAATTCTTTATAGATAATAGAAAAGATATTTTTGTTTTCAGCTTTTAATAATTGTTTCTTTGCTGTTAAAGTTAACTTGCTGTTTATAATTTGCTCAATATAGTCAAAAACAAAGTGCAAATTGTTGATTCTCATTGCGTAGCTATACAATATAATTTCCTTTTGTATATTTGTTAAATCTAAGTCAGTTAAATATATTTTTGTCTGCTCTGATATTTTATCACTATTAAAAATCATTTTTAAATAGGTATCAAGAAAAGAAAAGTAGTATTTTGATCTGTTGTTTTTAATTAATAGAGAAGACCAAAATATATCTAGTAGAGGCTTACCTTTTATTATTTCTATTTTTTCTGATTCGGTGAAATTATCATCTAATAGTATATAGTTAACTAATTTTTTAAATGTTTTTAATCTTTTTTCATGCATATGCATAGTACAATTATAATCAGGTGAGTAGATGACTGGTAGAAAGAAAAAGGGGAAAACATTATCTTTTTTACTTGATTTATTTAATAAGATAATTTTTTCAGTATTGTTAATATGCTTGTTTTTTAATATATTACTTACGAAAATATCCAATATATGACTATCAGAAAGCATTAAAACATCATTTATAAAATAATTTACATAAGGTGAAAAAAGAACAGAATACTTTTTTTCTAAGCTGTTATTACTTGTAAGCAAATCATCAATATAATGCTCGGCAGCCTCAAAATGCCCATAATGGAATGCAAGATCAAAACCATACATAGCCTCAGCTATAATACTATCTTTTATATGTATATCTATTGGGTAATGGCCAAAATATAACAAAAGATTTAAATCAATCTCTGAAATGTCAGATAAAACGTTAACTGTAGGATAAGAATTTTTTGTAGTTTTTTCGTAAGATAATAATAAAGCTTTATTTTGAGGAAAATATGAAGTTATCCAATTCCAAGAAGATATAAAGTCATTTATATTTAAGATTTCAGCATCTTCAGGATGAGAAATTATAGCTATCTTAGCAATGTTAGTTTTATTTGGATCGTAAAATTTAATTTTAATTGCATATTTTTCTTTAGTTATATTAATTGCCATTCCATGATTTAAATATACTAAATAATAACCCTTTGTTGTATTGTTTTTTTCTTTATATATAGAAAAGGTTATACTTTTTAATACAGTAGATAATTGATCAAGTCTAAAATAATAAGCTTCTTTTGCTATCCGATAGTGCAAATCATTAATGAGTTGATAATCTAATGCAGGATGATTTTTAATATTTTCAGCACTATTAAATTCAGCAGGATCTGCTCCGCTTGCAACAGCAACAGCAAAATTTTCACAGACATAATATCCTAGTGGATACCTCGTATCATCGGTTTTTACTTGATAATTAAAGTATTTATGCTCGCTTGCTGTATCATATATTAGAATAGGTCTTTGATACCAGTAATCAAAATTATTATTATCGTTGATATTTTTTTCTATAAAATGACGTTCACTTTTACGTAGATGTAATTTTTTATTGTTAATATATTCTTGATATTTGTTTGTATAATTAAGCATTTCATCTTCTGGTAGATGGTTTGTTATTATATTGTCTATACAGGTAATTTTAGCGTATTCATTATAAAGATCCTGGTGATGTTGCATGCAACTAACAGCAATTTGCGAATTTAAATTTATATTTTTAAAGTTTAGTAGTGAGACTAAAATGGGTAATATTATATTCATTTTTATTTATTATTAGTTTTCATAAGATTAATAATCTTCGAGAGTTATAAGTGCTTTCAATTCAATAGGAGTATAAGTTGATACAGGTGCAGTTGGAAATGCTGGTTTTCAACTACCACTTGTATATTTTTTATTTTAACAAATACTTAGTAAAAAGCACGTAATAAAAAATTAAAAACATGACCAAGAATACTATGGATATACACATGGCATATGGAAATGCTAGGTTTCAGGGCTAAAGAAAAAGATCTAATTCGAGGCAAAATAC
>CAKNAD010000252.1 GCA_929200515.1 Candidatus Gorgonimonas leptogorgiae
TCGACACTATACACCTTTTACCTGCGAAACACTGCCTTGACTAAAAAACTTATAATCACTTGCTGAAAACCCGCATTTCCAACTGCCATGTGTATAGACAGGTGGCAAGATTATAAAGGCTACTTGGAATTATTTATAATAAGCATTTTTTTTATCGCTATGATCAGTTATATCTCTTATGCCTTTAAGTTTTGGTATTTTGCTAACTAAAGTTTGTTCTACATAACCTTTGAGAGTGAAGTCAACGCTGGAGCAACCTTGGCAACCACCACCAAATTTCAATATAGCGGTATCGTTATCCATTTCAACTAATTCTACCATGCCGCCATGAGAAGCTAGATTCGGATTTACTTCAGTTTGCAAAAAATAGCTAACTTGCATATCTAGAGGGCTATCTTCGGTTATATTAGGCATTTTAGCATTAGGAGCTTTTATAGTAAGTTGGCCGCCTAAATCATCTGTAGAATATTCTATGCTAGCATCTTCTAAAAAATCTTTGCTTTCACGAGCAATGAAACAGGTAAAACCTTTTAATTCCATGATGATATCGTTATCGTGTTCTTCATCGGCTTTTCTATAGGCTAAGCATGTTTCTGCATGTGGAGTTCCTGGGTTAGTAACAAAAAGCCTTACTCCTATATGGGTCTCGCCTTTTTGTTTTAATAAACCTAATAAATAATCTTGAGCTTCATCTGTAAAGGAAATATTCATACTCAACACCTCTGTTAATGTTAAATTAATAATGATTACATCTTTGTAATTGTAAGTTTAGTGTTGCCATTCATATATGGTTGTAAGGCCTTAGGAATTGTGATTGAGCCGTCGCTTTGCTGATAGTTTTCTAAAATAGCTACGAGGCAACGACCTACAGCTAATCCTGAACCATTTAAAGTATGTAATAATTCTAATTTATTACTTTGGTTACGGAACCTTGCTTTAAGTCTTCTAGCTTGAAAATCCATACAATTACTTATGGAAGATATTTCTCGATAACAATTTTGAGCTGGTAGCCATACTTCTATGTCGTAGGTTTTGGTAGCGCTAAATCCTAAATCGCCACCGCATAGCTCAACCACTCGATACGGCAATTGTAATGCTTGTAAGATACTTTCTGCATGCCCTAGCATTTGCTCTAAAGCTTGCTTAGAATTTTCTGGGTGTACTATTTGTACTAATTCAACTTTTTCAAATTGATGCTGTCTAATTAGGCCTTTGGTGTCTTTACCGTAACTGCCGGCTTCGCTACGAAAGCAATTAGTTAGTGCTGTTAATTTAATTGGTAATTGTGTAGCATCAACTATAGTATCTCTTACTAAATTAGTTAGAGTAACCTCTGCTGTTGGAATAAGATACATGGCATTATTAGAGTTGTCATCTTTTTTGCATTCGGTTTTAAATAAATCATGAGCAAATTTTGGTAATTGTCCTGTGCCTAGCAAAGCGGTATCATGTACTAAACAAGGAGTATTTATTTCTTCGTAGCCATTATTAATTTGAGTATCTAGCATAAATTGACCTAAAGCTCGTTGTAATTTAGCTAAATTATTACGTAATATGGCGAATCTGCTACCAGATATTTTAGCTGCTGCTTCAAAATCTAGCCCTAAATTTTTACCTATAGCGGTATGATCTTGCACGGTAAAATCGAATTTAGGGATATCACCCCAAGTTTTAATTAATTTGTTATCGGTTTCATCTTTACCATTAGGTACGGAGTCGTCAGGAATGTTAGGGATATCTAACATCATATTGTTGATATCTTGTTGTAATTTGTTTAGTTGTTTTTCATGCTCTGCTAATTCTAAGTTTAGTGAATCTAATTTCAGTTTTAGCTCTGATGTATCTTCACCCTTAGCCTTTAGCTTACCAAATTCTTTAGAGCCTAATTTACGTTGATTTTGTAGATCTTCAGTGTTGGTTTGTAGAATTCTACGTTGTTGTTCTAATTGTTGAAATAACTTGGTATCTAAATTATAGTGTTTTTTTTGTAATTTAGCTGCTATTTCAGATAGATTTTTGCGTATTTCTTTGAGGTCTAACATGAAAACTCACTGTAAATAATGGTAGTGCTATAATCTAAATGAAGCACCAAAATGATATTAAAAATTCTCTTTATTTTACCATTATACAAGTTATAATCAATGTTAAATTAGTGTTTTATATGAAATAAATTAATATATTATTGAGAATACAAAATATGCGTAAAATGGCAGCAATACTATTATATGTTGTAGTTTTTACCTTTGGCTATTTGTTTTACCCTTATATTAACAGGTATTTAGTTATGCCTATAGTTAAGCAAGCTGACGATGATTATTCAATTTCATTTTGCTTTACCCCACCTACTAGGCATTGTGCCGATGAAATAGCAGTTGAAATATCAAAAGCAACAACTAGTCTGTATCTTCAAGCTTATGGGCTAACTAGCAGGGTTATTGTTGATGAAATTATTTCTGCACGAAAGCGAGGTGTAGAAGTTCGAGCTATACTAGATAAAAGCAACCTTACTACTAAGAATTCATTAATGCAGGATTTAGAGGCAAAAAATATACCAGTTAAAATAGATACTGTGGCAGGTATTGCTCACAATAAAGTAATTATCATTGATCATAAAATAGTAATAACTGGATCATTTAATTTTACAAAATCAGCAGATACACGTAATGCAGAAAATGTGGTTTTTATTCATGATAAAAAATCTGCTGAACAATATATTACTAACTTTAACAGTAGATACAGCAAAAGTAAAAATGTTAATTTCAAGTAATTGAGTTAAATTTATAAATGGATGTAGGTGTTATTATGAATAGAATAAATGCAACCACTAGCCAGCCAATTGCAACTAGTAATAACATAAATATATCTTCAGCACACAAAGATATGCTATTTTGGGCGACATCATACTTGCACCAATCTAATATTCGTAATCGTAAGCAGATGATAGCACAAAACAAATAAAATTTTAAAGCGCTTTTTTAAACTATAATAATACTAGGATAGAATATTATTGTTATTAGTTAACTTTGAGGTAATACCATGAAGATAAGGAAAACACCCCCAAAGAACCCTAATATTGTTAATGAACAACAAAAGAATAAAAGCATAGAAACTCAAAAAAATATTTTAACTAAGTATAATAATAGAAGAATTCAAGAAAGTCCCAATATAAAAAACTATGTAGTTAAAGATAAAGATAACGTTGAAATAGAAAAAGTACATCTGAGTCAAAGGCAAATAGAGATACATCAAAATACCTCAACAGTAGCACGATCTAGAATTAATCTTAACAATGCAATAAACATATGCAAGCAAAAAGGTTATTCAATAGAAGATGCAAATAAACTTGTAAATAATATGCTACAGGAACCAGCAATAAAAAAAGATAATGACCTTTTTACAGATGTATTAGATAATCTTCCAGATAAATATTTTTTTGATAAAGGGTATAAATCTAAAAGTCAAGTAGATAAAAATATGGATAATGCTATAAACCATTTTATAGATCTAAAATACAACCGTAGTGAAGCACAAGAACTAGCTACAAAGTTTGAAAAACAGAGCAAAAATGCAGATGATTTTGTAATGTCTTATGAGGAATATCCTACAAAAGAACAAAACGATAAAGGATATAAGTCTAAGTCAGACTTTACAAAAACTATAAAAAAAGGTATTAAAATTTTAAAAGGAAAACAATATTCAAAAGATGAAGCACAAGAGGCAGTAAATTATATCGCAGAACATTCATCAAAGTTAGATTTTGATAAAAATATTGATAAATTACCAGATATTAAAAACTACAGAAAAGGGTATAAGACAGATGATGAAATATCTGATTGTTTTAATAATTCTATAGAAAAATTAGTAGATATCAATGTTCCTGTAAATGTTGCAGAGATGTATGTAACTAATTTACAAAGGCGGTATGATAAAGAATATGTTTTGACTAGGATACAGAATAGTAGCAGTAAAATGGGTACAAAAATAATGGAGGAATGCATAGAAAAATTAGGAAACAAAGGATACGATATATTTAAATCTATGTATGCGTTTTATAAATTAATGTCATATATAGAGGATATCAAACAAGTAATTTCTATAGTTGATGCAACTCCTGATATAAACACATCTAATACAAAAGATTCAGAAGAAAAACGAATTCTATCAGTTGATAATC
>CAKNAD010000253.1 GCA_929200515.1 Candidatus Gorgonimonas leptogorgiae
TTTAGTATTTCATTATTTTTTTAAAAACGTTTTCATTACTAGCACTATTCAATAATTCATTAACTGCATCTTTACTTTTAGTGCTAACTTCTAACTGTAGCATAGGATTATATATCTTATAAGTTACAGCTCCAAGAAAAGATTTTTTTATGTACAAAAGTAAATTGCTGCCAAGCACAGTATAAAACCCTGTTTCTAGAGATGTTAAAATATTTTGCTGCTGTTCGGTAGTAGTATTATTTTGTAATGTTTCTCTTTTTATTTGGTTATTTTCATTGTTAATATAACTTACTGCCCGTGTAAATGGTATATCCGTATCCTTCTTAAGTAATAAATAGTTACGAACCCAAGTGTTTTTTATAATTAAAGTTATAATTTTTTGTGTTAATTTAGTTATTGCATCTGTGTTATCTTCTATTAATAAATTATCTTCTATCCATAATTCCATAATAGACAAACAAATAATTTTATATAATTCAGTTGTTTCATTATCGTTATAATCTAATTCCTCTTTTATTATATATATAAGCTTTACTATATCAATATGTTGAAAAGGATATTTAATGTTAAAGTTTTCATTATCTGTTACATTTAATAGAAATTTGCAACTATCGTCGGTTTTTGTAGTTTTAGTCGCATACCCATAGGTATATACGGCGTTAAATTTTTCATACATTATATTGATACCAGTATATATTAATGTTAACATAGCTCCACCAAAAACGATCCTAGTTAATTGATTATTATCTTGTTCTATATTGTTATCTTTTTGATGGTTATCCTTAATAGACATATATATAAAATTATATACTGTCATTCCTAATAGAGACATAGCATAATTAATAGGAATTTCACTAAAGTTAATACTTTTATTTACTTGTTTAACGATTATTTCTATAAGCAACTCAGGAAATTGTAAGTTATTATTTAATATATTTAAATCAAACAAATACGGTTTTATATTAGTTGCTTCTTCTTTAGGAAAATAATTGTTTATTAATTCTATTTTTCTTGTATAAATAAGACTATCATGGAAATAAGGCTTAATGTCGGCATCTTCACAATAAAAATATTTTTTTATTGGTACTGAAGTAGAATCAATATTACTATAGTTATTAATGTGTTCATTAGTGGTATTAGTTAAAGTCTGCATGAAATCACCTTAATTTATTTTGTTTAATGATTGTTAAAGCATTAGTTAATCGGTTTTTAATTTCGATGTAGCTTTAATTACGCTATATTTTCTAGGTAGAATCTCTAGTTTTCCTAGAGCTATTAACACTCTGTCGGTATCGCCATTACTATAAAAATTATATGTAGTAGCACTTTGTATTATTTTTAACGCTTCTACTTTAAACCAATTATTTTTGCTAATATTCTTTAAAATAGTTATTACTTTATTAGCTAAATCTGTCCTTGTGTTTTCATTTAAATAAGATTTTGTTTTAGCTAATAGATTGAAAAATAAAAGACAGCTGTAGCTCTCAATATAAGTCATTTTTCCTATATTGATATTATCTTTATTTCCAGATGCGCTTTGCCAAAAACCTATTAATTCTATAATTGACATTTTGGCTTTAGTTGATTCAGTAGTGATTATTATATTATTTAGTAGGTATTCATCATAAAATGATTTTATGTGCTCTTTGCTAATACCGGTATCAATACATTTTATTTTGTGATGTTCACAACTAAAAGGTATGTTATGTATCCAAGCTTTTGGAAATTTTGTTAATTTATTACAATTCTTTATTGTCATATTTCTAGAAAGGATAAAATTTTCAGGCATATGTTGTAAGTTTGTACAAGAGTCGATAATCAGACTACCAATACTCATTTCTGGTAAAGAAGTAATATGATTACAGTTAATTAATCTTAATATTCCTAAAACTCGTAACCCTTCAGGTATTATGATGTTATCACATGATGTAATTGACATAATGTGTACTCTAGGTAACTTTTTATTTTTTTTAAATTGCCGAGGTAGCTCTGTTATATTGGGGCAATTATCAATACAAAAACTGCTGTAAATTGTAATATCTTTAGGCAATCGAGCTATTAGACTACAGTGGCTAATAGACAACTTACTTATTTTAAAGTTATCAGGCAGTTTTACAAAATTGTCACAGTGAGATATATGTAATTCTTTAATTTGAACAGAACTTGTTATTATTCCAGTAAAATTATTACAATCTGAAATTGATATTGACTCTGCTTTAATATTTCCAATAATTTGAGAGATATTATGACATCGTTCTATTGTTAAATTACCAGAAACAATTAAGTTTTTTGGTAAAGAGCAAATATCGCAATTTTCTATATTTATATTTCCTGTTACTGTAATAGTGCTATCAGGTAAAGCATTTACTATTAGCCGTTGACAAAATTCATCTGGAGTAAGCTTTATATTTGTTGCTGGTACATTTAAAGTAGTTATTGCATGATTACTAAGTGCATTGTTAATAGGACCGCAATTTATCGCAAAACTAGTAATTGTTTGCGATGATGTTTTACTACTATCTAAACCACTTAAATTTGGAATAGCAGCATTATTAATATTATTATTATTATTTATATTATTCATAGCTCATACTCAATAATTTTTTATTTATGATAGCCTTTTACTACAAGACACAATACTTAACTAATATAGAATAATTTATTAAAAAAAAGTTTCTTAATATTAATAAAAAATTTTTATTTGTTATTTTTGTTAACTCAGAATAATATTTTTTATTGCTAATAATATTTATCTATATTACTATATTTATAAGACGCTTATATTTTTTAAGCACTATACAGATTTAATTAATAAAGTGTATATAGAGTTGTAATTATGATATTAAAATACTGTTATCATATAACCTTTGTGTTTTTGTTTAATTTTATAGCCTGTAACTTTAGTTATTCTATAGATGATAACAACAAAAATAATAAATATACAATAACACATATACTTAACAATGATACTTTTAGCCGAGATTTACCAAGTTCTATTATTGGATTTTATAAACAACCACATAGCAATTTTATACCAGTAAACAAATTATTTGCTGAGCCAATTCAATTATTAATATTATACGAATTATTTAAACAAACTATCGATACATTTAAACAATATAATGTAGATTGCTGGCTAACAGGAGATACTTTAGTATACTGTCAAAAATTTAAATGTTTCGCACCATGGCAAAAAACCGCACATCTCGCTATAAATTACAATCAATGCAAACCAGAAATACAAAAAATCAGTAATGAATTACAAAAAAAAGGTATAGTTTTTCGCTGTTTTGAAAATATATTAAACTTGACAGATTCTACCTACTTGTCATTTAGTCAACAAGGATTTAGTAATGCTATTAAAAAACATGATCCTAGTTATAGCACAGTAGAAATCAATACTAGATATACTAGCTATGATAATCGTGTTAACCCAATATCAGTTTGTATTGCCCCTTTCAATACTACAGAAAAAAACACATATAACCTTACTCCTACTTTACAGAGTCAATACCAAAAAGAAAACATTACTGAAACTTTTATGACTAGTGATATTTATCCATTAAAAGCCGATGTTTTAATAAATTTACCAATCTATATAGCTAATAATGTTGATGCAATGTTAAATCTATACGAATCTAGTGAAAATTTTTATAAATTATACGTTGGCAGAAAAGGCAGTACATATTATACTCCTATTGTAATAGAAGATATAAGAAATTATCCAGAATTCAATGAGATAATCTCTGATTTTTTAGAATTTACTTTTAAAAATCAGATTGATGATGAATAGTTTTATCTAATTATAAAAATCTATCATTAATTTTATTTTTGATCTGTTTTTAAAATGATACCATCTGTATATTAATTATATAAAATTTTCTTTCAATAAGTATCCTAATTGCTTTGTCATGCATTAGCACACTCTTTAAAAAACAAGAGTTTTTTAAAGCATACACTATTCTCTTATACACCTTCTACCTGAAGATGATTTTTTTTAAAGCTTAGAAACAACAGTTAAAAAAATTACAACCTTCAGCAGTTCCTTAAAAAAACACCTAGAAATGCACTTGCATTCCTGCGGTATTTTGCCAGCTCCTCCCGTTCAACGACAGGCAGAAGAGTATTTTAATATAGTTAAATT
>CAKNAD010000254.1 GCA_929200515.1 Candidatus Gorgonimonas leptogorgiae
TAGTATTATCTTTGCTTGTGCTCTCACGTGTTAATTTATATGATTTATCTGCAAAGCTGTTTGTTGGATAAATTTCTTCTAAATTAATACCTGAACCTGTGATATCAGTAATAGTTTTTAATATTCTTGCTATAAACTCACAATTTGTATCTAACAAGTTTACATATAATGCTTGATCTGCTTCATTTTCTTGATCTGTTTCATCGGCTAAAAGATTATTGCTGTGCCATAAGAGTAACAGCATTAAAGGATAAAAAATATATTTCCACATTGACATAATTAGTTCCTGTTTTATTATTATTTAGATATTTTTATTAGTTATTTAAGTTATGCAGTTAAAAAAATATACAAAGATCGTTCATCTATTAGAAAGGGTATAGATTTGCATTGTAAATTTAATATAATGTAACTTTTTACAAACAATTGCTTTCAATGTATTTACAATTTTAACACTGTAACATTGTTTTTTTGGTTGCTGTGGTTTGATAGATACATATATTTTCAATTGGTTCAGTTTATTCTATATTTTTGAGAGATTATTCTAACTGCGTAACTTAAGTTAGTTATTAATTTAATGATACACCTTCAAATAGAAGGTGTATTTTTACTTTAGTTATCTAGCTGCTGTTTTATCATTTGATTTAAAGTAGCAGGGTTAGCCTTACCCTTAGATATTTTCATGCATTGACCAACAAAAAAACCTAACATTTTAGCTTGTTTTTCTATCGATGCTTTACGATAGTTCTCTACCTGTTGAGGATTATCAGTAATTACTTTGGTTACTATGTTAGCAATTTCGTTGCTATCTGTCACTTGTTTTAAATCTAATTGTTCAATAATTTGATCTACTGTTTTCTCTGGTTTATCCCAAATAGTAGCAAATATTGTTTTAGCTATTTTAGAAGAAATAGTATTATCTTCTATACGTAAAATAATATCTGCAATAGCTGTAGCCGTTACTTTCGATTGCCCAATAGTTAACTCATTAGCATTTATATTTTGTGCTAGCGTTCCTAATATCCAGTTTGAGGCTAATTTAGCATTGCCAGATAACCTAACAACTTCTTCAAAATATAATGCAGTTTCAGCATCTGTTGTTAATAGTGCAGCCTCATGATTAGCTAAATTATAATCTTTGATAAATCTTGCTTTTTTGTGTTCTGGTAATTCGGGTAACTGCTTACGAATATCTGCTATATATTCATCAGTTAAATCAATAGGCAGTAAATCTGGACAAGGAAAATAACGGTAATCGCCTTCTTCCTCTTTGCTGCGTAATGCTCTTGACTCTCCAGTTACTCCATTAAATAATCTGGTCTCTTGTTTAATGCTACCGCCAGTTTCTAATACTTCTATTTGCCGAGAAATTTCTTGATTGATAGCCATTTTCATAAATTTAAACGAATTTAAATTTTTAGTTTCGGTACGAGTACCTAAAGTATTAGAACCTTTTGGTCGTATAGATACGTTAACATCAAAACGCATCGAACCTTGCTCCATTTTACCATCGCATACACCTAAGGTTTTAACCAAAGAATGGATTTTAGTAGCAAAAGCTACTGCTTCATCGGCTCCGGTTAAATCTGGCTCAGTTACTAATTCTATTAGAGGAATTCCTGCGCGGTTTAAATCAATGCTACTAACTCCTTGAGAGTGAGTACTTTTACCGGCATCTTCTTCTAAATGCGCATGATGAATTCTTATAGGTTTTTCTTCGCCATTTGCTAAGGCTATAGTTACAATTCCAGGACCGATAATCGGATTAGCAAGTTGCGTTGTTTGATAACCTTTTGGTAAATCAGGATAAAAATAATTTTTACGCTCAAAGAAGCTATCTTGAGAAATACTAGCGTTTAATCCAAGCCCTAGTTTAACAGCTAACTCTACAGCCTTAGTATTTAATACGGGCAATGTGCCAGGAATGGCTATGTCTACTTCATTTGCCTGCTCGTTAGGCTTAGCTCCGTATGCAGTTGCAGAACTAGAGAATAATTTAGTTGTCGTTGCTAGTTGAATATGTATCTCTAGACCAATTACAGATTCCCATTCCATTAATCAATTACCTCAGATATAGTTGGTTGTTGCTGATGCCAATCAGTATGTTGTTGAAACTTATGCGCTATGTTTAGTAAATGAGCTTCTGAAAACGGCTTACCGATAATCTGCATACCTACAGGTCTGGAACCTGAAAAACCTACTGGCACCGACATTGCAGGTAATCCTGCTAAATTAACTGAAAGCGTGTAAAGGTCTGATAAATACATAGATAGTGGATCTTTCATTACTCCTAAATCGCAGGCAGCTTTCGATACGTTAGGGCTGATAATAACATCACAACTTTTAAAAGCATCGATAAAATCATCTTTAATTAGTCGTCTAATTTGTTGAGCTTTCTTATAGAATTCACCTTGATGAGATTTTGACAACACAAAGGTTCCTGATATTATTCTTCTTTTAACTTCTTCGCCAAAACCTTCATTACGACTACGAATGTATAAATCTTGTAAATCTTTAGGGTTGTCGCATCTATAGCCAAAATGAACACCGTCGAATCTAGCTAAGTTTGATGAAGCTTCGGCAGGCGCAATAACATAATATACCGGGATACAATACTTAGAATGAGGCAATTCGATATCTACAATAGTAGCGCCTAACTTTTTTAGCTCAGCTATTGCAGTATTGATACTATTAGCAATATCGGGATTTAAACCTGAAGAAAAATGATCTTTATATATACCAATTTTTAAGCCTTCGATAGAATTATTTATAGTTTTACGGTAATCTACATTTGGCATATTAGCACAGGTTGAATCACGGCAATCGTAATTAGCAATCGCAGATAACATAATAGCTGCATCTTCGGCTGTTTTTGTCATTACTCCGGCTTGATCTAGGCTAGATGCATAAGCAATCATACCATAACGAGATACACGACCATAGGTTGGCTTAATGCCAGTTATGCCACAGTGCGAAGCTGGTTGTCTGATTGAACCGCCAGTATCGGAACCCGTAGCGGCTGCCACCATACCGGCAGCAACTGCCGCTGCTGAACCACCTGAAGAGCCACCAGGAATTGCTGAATAATCCCAAGGATTTTTTACTTTACCAAAAAAGCTGTTTTCATTGGTTGAACCCATGCCGAATTCATCCATATTAGTTTTACCTAACATCACAGCTCCATGCTGCTTATATTGTTCACTAACATGAGATTCATATGGCGGAATAAAATTACTTAGCATTCTTGATGCACAAGTAGTTTTAATGCCTTTAGTACAGAATAAATCTTTATGAGCAATTGGTATGCCAGTTAGTAAGCTAGCATCTGCGGTTTTTAAGCGTTGATCTGCCTGTTTAGCTTGCTCTAACGCTCCTTGCTCATCAATACTTATAAAAGCATTTATTTCACTATTAAGATTGTTAATTCTGTTAAGATATATTTTGGTAAGCTCTAAGCTGGAAATTTCACCAGAACGCAAAGCCTTAGCTTGCTCAAGGATTGTTTTATCATACATAGGTAATATTACTTTTAAAACACCATTAGAATTATAAAATAGATATGACAGAGAAGTCGTTTAAATTACGCTTGGAACTATGTAACATCCGTTTTCAATTTCAGGAGCACATTGTTGTAATTCTTTAGAAGGCAGTTTAGCCTTGACTTCATCTTGCCTGAGAAATTGAGAATCTTCTACTGGATTAAACATAGGTGCTACTCCTGTAGTGTCTACTTGGAATAGCTCTTCTGACATTTCTAGAGTATTCGCTGTTTTTTCTCTTATAGCTTGCCTAGATTTGCTATCTAAGTCTAATCGGGCTAAATGAGCACAGTTATCTATCTCATCAACATTTACACTCATGTGAACTCCTTAATAAAATAGTTTCAACGGCTGTGAATTAAAGGTTAATTCAATTAATCTGCTTATTATACCTGTTTTTTTTATAATTTGGTAGTTTTATCTTAGAACTGACACCCTTCTAGCTATGAAGAATGATTATTTCAGATTATATACAGCTTCTAATATACACTTTTTACTTGAAGATCGTCTTTTCAGCAAGTAAAAATATCTAACTTACAACAACACAGCTTTTATGTTAATTTGCGTTTTTTTACAGCAGGTTCATTGTTTTCGTCAGTTTCAT
>CAKNAD010000255.1 GCA_929200515.1 Candidatus Gorgonimonas leptogorgiae
GATACTGTATGACTAGCATGAAACCTATGTCTATTATTAGCATTCGATGTTGCTTAGTTATTAAGGCTTACCGAATTGCTAGATGTATTAAATGTTTCCCGCGGCCTATTTTCTATGCTATTAGGCATGTTTCTACTTCCTTGTGTAAGAATGTCTTTCACTAAGTGAAAGATGTTTATGGTATGAAGCAGTATTGTGCTTGAAAATAGCTCGTAGAGCTATTTTTTTCTCCATGTGGTACCGTTTCTGCTATCTTGCAATATAATATTTTTGCTTTCCAGTGCTACACGGATTTCATCTGCTAAAGCGAAATTTTTTTCTTTTTTAGCATGATCACGTTTTGTTATTAGCTCATTGATTTCTATTTCGGTTATATCTTCAGTGGCTTTGTAGCGTAAATAATCGCTAGGATTTTGCTGCAAAATTCCTAGGATATTACCTAAGTTTTTTAGTTGATAGGCTAGGTTTTGTGTTTGTGCTTGATTGCTATCTAGTTTTTTGCTGATATTTAGCTGTTTTGCTAAATCAAATAATACAGCTAAAGCATTAGCAGTATTAAAATCATCATTCATAGCTTGAGTAAATTTAATAAAAAATTCACTATTGTTAGTTTCCGCGGAATAGTTTTCAAGGTTTATATTTTCTAAAGCGGTATATAACTTTGTAACCTTTATTTGTGCTTGTTCTAATAGGCTCTCTGAATAATTAATTGGACTACGATAATGGCTAGATAGCAAAAAAAATCTAACTGCTTCTGCATTGTGTTGCTCGAGAATATCTCTAATAGTAAAAAAGTTACCCAAACTTTTAGACATCTTTTCGTTATCTATTCTAATTGCTCCAGTATGTAACCAATAGTTACTAAATTTGCAATCATTGCAAGCTTCACTTTGTGCAATTTCATTTTCATGATGAGGAAATTGTAAGTCTATACCACCACAGTGGATATCTATATTATTTCCTAAAATAGCCTTAGACATAGCTGAGCATTCAATATGCCAGCCTGGTCTGCCCATGCCCCAAGGAGAGTCCCAGCTAGGTTCATTAGCTTTAGCTGGCTTCCATAGCACAAAGTCTTTCGGGTCTTCTTTATGTGAGTCTATTTGAATGCGATGCCCTAAAGAGAGTTCTTCTGTTACTTTTCCAGATAATTGCCCATAATTAGTGAATTTGTCGGTACGATAAAACACATCGCCGTTAGGAGAAGTATAGGCATAGCCTTTAGTTATAAGCTTTTGGATCATCGCAATCATTTCATCAATATATTCTGTAGCTTTTGGCTGATGATCGGGGGGTATATTGCCTAAAGCAGCAAAGTCTTGCTCCATTGCTGTAATCATTGTTGCTGTTAGTTCGGTGCTATTAATGTTAGCTTCTTGAGATTTTTTGATGATTTTATCGTCTACATCGGTGATATTACGCACATATGTTACTTGATATCCTTGTGAGCGTAGATACCTGACTATCATATCGAAAGCAACAACTGTACGCGCATGACCTAAATGGCATAAATCATAAACTGTCATTCCGCAGATATAAATAGCGATTTTGCCAGGCTCATTTGGAACAAATACTTCTTTTTTATTAGTTAAACTATTATAAATTTTTAACAAAACTAAACCCTAAATTAAATTTTTACTTTGGCTTTTGTGAATCTTTTAAGCCAATAATTTTATTAAACACTAAATTATTAGGCTGATGATTATAACGATCTGCCACAAAATAACCCTCGCGTTCAAATTGAAACCTATCTTCTGGCTTTGCATCTACTAATGAAGCTTCAACTTTAGCATTAACTATTGTTAGAGAATTTGGATTTACTGCTTTTGTAAAGTCATCTTGTTGTTCAGGGTTGGGGCAGGTAAAAAGTGTATCGTATAGTCGTACTTCAGCATTATGGCACTTTTTTGCATCTACCCAATGAATAACGCCTCTAGGTTTTATACCCTCTGGTGGTTTTTTACCAATGGTATCTTCAACATAGCTAGCATTAATAGTAATAATTTCATCTTGCTCATTTTTGACAATTGAATCTGCTTTTATAACAAAAGCATTGCGTAATCTGACGTAATCTCCCAAAACTAAGCGTTTAAATTGTTTTTTGGATAGCGAAGAATCTGTAGAAAAATCATTACGATCTATAAATACTTCGTTAGTTAAAGTTAAATCTCTATTGCCCATGGCTTGTTGATCTGGGTGTTTAGGCGCAACTAAGTTGATTATATTGTTTTCTGGCAGATTAGTTATTTTGACTAAAATTGGATTTAAAATTGCCATGGCTCTAGGGTAGTTATTATTTAAATCGTTGCGTACGCAGCTTTCAAGCATAGTTATTTCTGCTGAGCCTTCAGAACGGCTAACACTTAACATATTGCAGAAATCTTTAATACCATTAGCAGTATAACCGCGGCGACGCATTCCCGATATAGTTGGCATTCGTGGGTCATCCCAGCCCGATACTATGTTTTCATCTACTAATAATTTTAATTTTCTTTTAGATGTAATCATGTACGATATGTTCGATCTAGCAAATTCATATTGTTTAGGATTGCTAGGAACTGGTAAATTTTCTAGAAGCCACTCATATAACGGCCGATGATTTTGGAATTCTAAAGTGCAAATTGAATGAGTAATGCCTTCAAGAGCGTCGCTTTGACCATGAGCAAAATCATAACTAGGATATATACACCATTTATCTTTAGTTTGATGATGATGCGCTTTACGAATTCTATATAGAATGGGGTCGCGCATATTCATATTAGCGTGTTTCATGTCTATTTTAGCTCGTAAGCATGCTGTGTTTTCTGCATATTTACCGGCACGCATATTTTCTAATTCTTGTTTGTGCCAGTCAATAGAGTGGTTTCGGTATGGGCTTTCTGTACCTAGGTTATTGAAATCACCACGATTTTGTTTTACGGTGTCGGCATCTTGTAAGTCGACATAGGCTAATCCCTGTTCGATTAAATATAGTGCCCATTCGTATAGTTTATCAAAGTAATCAGATGTATACTTTACATCGCCATGCCATTTAAACCCGAGCCAAGTAACATCTTCAATAATAGCATCTGCGTATGCTTGCTCTTCTTTTTCAGGGTTGGTATCGTCAAACCTTAAGTTACAATAGCCATTAAACTTTTCGGCTAGAGCAAAATTTAAACAGATAGAGGTTGCATGTCCTAAGTGCAAAAAACCATTTGGCTCAGGAGGAAACCTAGTGTGTATTTTTAGGTTGGGATTTTTGTCGATATCCGCTGCTATTATTTGTGTTAAAAAGTTATCTAATGCTAGTTCACGATCCACGGCTTATAAGTCCTTGAATTAAATTTAGTGCTTAATTTTTTATATCCCTAATATTTTATAATATTTATAAAGGAATTTCTATTGATTATTAATTAATTTAGTTTATCATGCACCTTATGATTTCCTTTATATCCAAGCTTTGCTATAAAAACTAATATAAGAAAGTATAAAGTCTTTCTAAAAATCACTAATAACAGAATATAATACGGTGTGTGATTGATGAAGAAATTAATAAAAGCAATTTTTTTTTGCGTTTCTTTTTTAATGCTTACTAGTTCCTATGCTACTCCTCCTGCAGAAATAAACTCAATAACTAATAGCTATTTGTATCAGGGATTACAATCAATATTTTCAATGGCAAATAATGCTCTAAAAAACAGAATTTTTATCGGGCAACTTGCAGGATTTGCTATCCTACCAGTACAATTATTGCATAATCAAAGATACGCTGCTACCTGTACTTTTAAGTTTTGTTATAACGATAGAGTTGAATTAGTTGAAGTGATTGATGGCTCTTTACAAATGAAACTAATAATTTGTTACCCGCCAAACTGGAATAAGAACGATACAAGTAAATGTAGCGTGTTTTGTAATCCCAATGGTGCCTTAATTGCTAATTATATAAATGCGACTAATCGTATCGATGATAACTGTATAATATCAGAATTATTAAAAAATGGCCCTGTAGTGTTATTCGATTACCCTAATACTGGAATTAACTACGGCATTAATGAGAGCACATTAACGTATTATATCCCATTTTTAAAATACACTACAGAAAATCAAATACTTGATTATAGCCAAG
>CAKNAD010000256.1 GCA_929200515.1 Candidatus Gorgonimonas leptogorgiae
TTCAGTAGGTTATTGTTAACTTTTTAAACCAGAAATTCATTTAGTGAATCTAGTAATATTAAATTATAAAGATTTGCTTAACTGTTGAAACACCTTAAAGTGCAACCCGCATTACCTAAAGTATTTTACCTTTAATTAAATATTTTTACCAAGATATAAAACAAGGTAGCTTCAGGTATAAGGTGTATACATTTTGTTCATGATATTTTAATGTTTTATGGTGTATAAAATGGTAATAGAAAAATTTTTAAATAAGAATATTATTGTTCTTATTCTTACGTCAATAATAATATTTATTTCTCCTCTAGTAGCACCTACTATATTTGCCAAAGCCGGAAGTTATGCTGATTTTTATAAAGCCTGGTTATTTCAAGTTAGTCTACCAGCAATATTTGGTATTTGGGCTATTATGAGTATTTTCTATAAAAATAATTCTTTTAACCTGTATCTATCTAGTATTCACATATGGATTATGTCATTACTAATAATATCAAGTTTATCAATGTTTTGGGCATATCATAAAAATTTAGGAATTATCGATTTATCAAGATGGTTAGCTGCTGGGATATTGTGTCTTTTTTTGATTCAATTAATTAGTTATTTAGATCCAAAACAGAGTAAGGTGATAATATTAACAGCAATATTAGGATCTGCTACCGTTGTAACAATTGTAGGTATTTTACAATATTTTAATAAATTTGACTTTTATCTCCAAGCTGTAGCTCCGGCAGCAGGCTTTGGAAATAGAAATGTAGCCATGCATTTTATTATGTTGTGCCTACCATTATTTGCATTTATGTTTGTTACTACTAATAAAAAATATTTTATTATTCCCTTAGGAATACTCGTCTGTTGTATGTTTATTTATATACAATGCTCTAACAACAGAACAGTTATGTTTGGCACCGCTCTAGAAGTATTAGCTTTTTGTTGTTGGTTTTATTATTTTAAGAAAAAAAATAATACGGCTTTTAGTAGATTTTCTAGATTAAAAATCACTACAGCATTAGTGTCTATTATAGCTGCTATCTTCATTGGCTGTTTAACTCCTGAATTT
Source organism: Candidatus Gorgonimonas leptogorgiae (assembly GCA_929200515.1). GTDB lineage: Bacteria > Pseudomonadota > Gammaproteobacteria > Pseudomonadales > Endozoicomonadaceae > CAKMZJ01. The sequence continues at coordinate 1,058 of CAKNAD010000256.1, forward strand.
AAGCTAAAAAAATGGGCGGAAGTATCTCCCGTACAAAAAGTAACAAGCAGAACAGGATCCATAATAGAAAGAAAAAGGTTAATACTTAATACCCTGCATATGATTCAAGAAAACTTTTGGCTAGGAGTAGGCTTTGGTAATTGGTCGTTATATTATCCTAAATATGCTGGTAAGTATCATTTGTCTGAATGTATGTCAACCGAATATCCAGATGCTCGTGTACTTTATAAACGTACTCATAATGAATGGCTACAAACTTTTGCTGAAATAGGATTTATTGGTTTTTTTTGCTTTATCATGATTATACTATCTGTTTTTTATATGATATTCAGAATTGTCAGAACATATCCTAAAACAGAAGAGGCTATTTTTGCTGCTAGTATTTGTACAGCTCTTATTGGGGTATCAACTAATATGAGTGCAAGTTTTCCGTTAAGAGTAAGTATTCCTTGTATAGTAATTTTTAGTTATATAGCACTTATATATAATGATTACATTAGACTACCAAAAGCTTCTGAGATAAATGCTAACTCATTTAGAGAAAAATGGCAGCATATTTTGTTAGGTAAAGAAAGAAAAATAACAGTTAACATACCTAATACTTTAGGAAAATCTTGTCTTGTATTATTTGCAGCAGGATGTTTATCACTGTCGCCTTATGTATATAACTCTTATGACAAATGGATAGGTGCGCATCATTGTCGTAATATGGCAGCTATGGCAATGGAGCAAGAACGAATAGATTTAGCTATTAACTTTATAGAAGAGTCTTTAGAGATTAATCCTGCTGATCCAGATAATTTATATTATAGTCTAGGAAATTTATATTTGCATAAACAACAGTATGAAAAGGCAATTGAAGCTTATAAATATAGTATCGAACATATACTACCATATACGCCTTTTACTCACCAAATGCTAGCTAGCACTTATGTACAGACAGGAATGTTACAACATGCAGTATCTACTTTAAAAAAAGCAATCAATGATATGCCAAAACAGGGTGGGTATTATTATGTTTTAGGAGATGCTTTAGCAAGAATGCAAGATTTACCTGGGGCTTTAGAATGCTATAAAAATGCTTTAAAATATGCACCTAATCACCCTTGGGCGGAAGCTGCTAAAGAGGTTCTCTCTGCTAATATAAAATAACAAAGATATTCAGCTTGAAGATGCATAATTTTTTTAAAGCAACTAATATTAATTACATATTGTTTTCAAGGTATTGCGCTAATTCAGTATAGCCACCAATATGATGCTGTCCGTAAAAAATTTGCGGCACAGTATTCACTGGTTTACCAATTTGCTTTGCTATATCTGACTTAGAAATACCTTCTTGTTGCATATTAATAAAATCAAAAGGGATGCTTCTGGTTTCCAGAGCTTCTTTGGCTTTAGAACAGTATACACATCCTATTCTGCCAAATATTTTAAATTTATCTTCTAAATTATTTGAATTCATAATTGTAATCTTAATTGTAAATAATAAATTTATATACGTTTTTAGGTAGAAGATGTATAATTAGTTTTGTGGATATAGCTTTGATACATTAGAATCTATCGCTGCCTTAGCCACAGCAGGAGCTACTATATCAAGCAATCGCGGATCCCCAGGTTTAGGAATTATATAATTACTTCCAAAACTAAATTCTTCTCCATTGTACATATCTTTTACTTCTTGAATAACTTCTAATTTAGCGATGCTACGAATTGCTTCAATAGCTGCTATCTTCATGGCATTATTTATGCAACTCGCTCTAGCATCTAAAGCTCCTCTAAAAATATAAGGAAAACACAGAACGTTGTTTACTTGATTAGGATAATCAGATCTTCCTGTTGCAATGATAGCATCTGGTCTTACTGCTAGAGCAGTTTCTGGTCTGACTTCTGGTTCAGGGTTAGCACATGCAAATATAATAGGCTTAGTTGCCATTTTTTTTACCTGTTCAGCAGATAATAAGTTACCGCCTGAAACACCTAAAAATGCATCAGCTCCATCAATAGCGTCGTCTAGTGTTTGCCAATTGGTATCTAAAGCAAATTCAGCTTTATAATGATTTATATCTGTTCTAGCTGTGCTAATCACTCCCTTACTATCTAACATAACTAAATTTTCTTTTTTTAAACCGTATTGGAATAATATTTTAATACATGCGATAGCTGCTGATCCGGCTCCTAGGCACACTAGCCTGATATTTTCTATTTTTTTATTAGCTACTTCTAGAGCATTTAAAAATCCAGCAGCTGTGACTACTGCTGTTCCGTGTTGATCATCATGAAAAACCGGAATATCACATTCTTCTATTAATTGTTTTTCGATAGCAAAACATTCTGGGGCTTTAATGTCTTCTAAGTTTATACCACCAAAGCTACATGATATGCGCTTTACTGTATCTATAAATTCTTGATTACCTTTGGTATCTATTTCTATATCGATAGAATCTAAATCAGCGAACTTTTTGAATAATAAAGCCTTGCCTTCCATAACTGGTTTACTTGCTAAAGCTCCTAAGTTGCCTAAACCTAAAATAGCAGTGCCGTTACTAATAACTGCAACTAAATTGCCTTTATTAGTATAACGATAGGCGTTTTCTGGGTTGGCGGCTATTTCTTTAACTGGAGCGGCAACTCCAGGGCTATAGGCTAAAGATAAATCATAAGCTGAGGCTGCTGGCTTTGTTAGTTTAACGCCTATTTTCCCTGGCCTAGGGTTTTCATGATATTCTAATGCTTGCTCGTATAAATCTTTATGCACTTTACTTTTCCTAAATAAATACCCACATCCTAATTCAAGACGCTAAGTTTGTAATTTAATGATTATACCATAATAGAAATGACAATTAAATTGCATTTATTATTAACTCTTAAGTGCAATTACTAAATGGTTTTATTAATCATTAAATGCATCTTGTGCTGTGCTTAACATCAATAAAAATATAATTATTTATTATAACAACAATTAAAAAAATTTCACTCCTATTTTGCTACTGGCTGGTTTATTGGTTGTAATTGACTA
>CAKNAD010000257.1 GCA_929200515.1 Candidatus Gorgonimonas leptogorgiae
CAAATGCTAGATGACATAAAACCTGCATTTTGAACTTCCATGTGTATAAACCATTATAAATAATAGAATTTACTTTTACCGCTTCAATCAAGATTTGTACATTCGGGTTGCTACTAGAAAAAAGTTTCAGTGCTATTCTTCTGTTATTCTGATCTATTGGAGTTAATATACGATATTTATTTCGTATAGATAATTCAGGATCATTTACTATACATCTAGTAATATTTTGCATTATTTTGGTGTTTTTATTATTTGTATCTTTACAATTAAGAGTAGTATACAACAAATTACTTTTATTTTCTGATTTTAGTTGCAATAACTTTGCAATATTTTCTATTTTTAGTGTAGATTGTAAAATTTCTTTTATTATAAGTTGTACGTCTTGATCATTTTTCTGTACTAGGAGATCATATAATAATGAAGTACCTTTTGTAGTATCTAGTAATAGTTAAACTTTCTCTTCTTCAAGAAAATAATTATTATAGAATATAAATTTAAATAGATCATTCAATGTTACTTTATATTTTTTTATACTATTCATACTATCTATAAAAGAGTACTGTTCTGTATCTATAGTAAGTAATTTTTGTATAACTGATTGTTGCTGGTCTACTTTTTTACATAAAGCTAATGCTACTTTTTTATTATGTAAAATTTCACCTAAATAAGTAGTAATAACAATATCGTCATCACGTTCTAATGCCTTATCTATAGTAGCCTCAGTTACTACTAATGTTGATATTTTTTCACTTTGTACTAGAAATGAATTGTTAACAGAGTTTATAAGTCTTGCTAAATATTTATCATTACCAAATTGAAGAGCATAATTTACTGCTAAATTTAACGTTGCTTTATTTTCGGAGTAATTCTTCAAATTATTAAAAAATTTATTCTCTGATATGGCATTTATAAACTCTCTGGTGTTAGGAGTGTTTTGTAACAAGTCACATGTTACTAACTCTGATTCTTTGTTAACCGGAGTTAATATTATAGTTTTTGCTTCTATGCTTAGATTGCTTTGTAGCACTGAGTTGGTAAAATTATTTATAAATTTAGTTAAATCTTTGTCGCTGTGAAGAGCGTCGTATAACCAATTAGAACCTCGATTGCTATTTGGTTGTAATTGTTTTAGGATTTTGTCTTCGTCCAAGTTACTATTTACTAAATTAGTTGTTATTTCTTCTATAATTTCGGTTTTATCTATCGCTAACAAAGTATTTATAGCTGACTCTTGTGCAATATTTAGTAGACGTTTTGCTTTATTATCTTCAGAAAGACTTTCATTAGTTAATATATCGTTAAAGATGCTTAAGATAACTCCATTAAGTATAGTACTATTTTGGGTAATAAAATTAGTAATGAATAATTTTTTTATATCATTTTGCATTAATATTTTTTCTTTTTCCACATCGCTAAGTTGGTTATTAGTTAGTAAAGTTTTTAAAAAAATATTAATGTTTTTATAATTTTTCTGGTTTTTAGCATGTGTTATTATGCTATTTATAGCTTGTGCTAATTTTTGTTCTGTGGTTATAGTTGTATCAGGGTATTTTTCATTAAGATGTTTTTCTATATCTTCCATGCTACCAGAAACAATAGTTTGGTATAAGTTTGCAGTCTTGCTGGAAGCTATGTTATTTGTGGCAAATATTTTATCTTTAAGATTCTCAGATGCAAATTCAGTTACTGCATTTATAAAAGCAGCTAAACTTTCAGGAGCTCTTAAATCAAAATCTATTGCTGTTTTAGTTTCAGATTGTTGAGTAATAGATAAAATACTCTTTTTATCTTCATTAGGTAAATTACTAGTTAAAATTGCTTTGGTAAAAGCTTTAATAACCTCTGGATTATTTTCTGTAAATGCTATATGTAATCCATTTTGAGCAGAGTAATTTTCTCGAGCTAGTATTTCATATTTTTCTTCTGCTAAAAGCCTGTTATCTGCTAAAAGTTGCTCACAAAAAGCTTCCACACCTTCGTAAAAATTATGTTTAAAACTCTTATGTAGTCCAAATTCCCCAGCTAATATTATTATTTTTTGTTCTGGTGTCATTGAGCTATCTAAAATAGATTTAGTTATATAACTTACATTTTGAAGGTTGCTCTTATTCATTGCTTCAAAAATTAATTTGCTCTGCGTGCCGCCATATAACTGAAATAACTTATCTGGTTCGTGCCGATATTTATTATTCAATTCTTTACCTAAATTGGCTTGTTGAAAATGACCTCTTCTAGCAAGCATTCTAACTAAAGATGGAGTTATATCACTTATTATATGAGTTTCACACTGATCTTCTAGCACTAACTCTGTTGTCTCTAGCACAGCAACCCCTTGAAACTTAGAAAAATGATGTGCAATGTTGCTATTTTGTGATATTGTCTCAAGTGTTAATTTATTACCAACATTAGGATTATATACTAAAGTATTATGATGACGTATTGTATCATTAGGATCATAAAACGTAATTTTACTGTATTCACCATTCTCTTTATTTGAAATCGTTACAGACATTGTATGTGTGCCTGTAGATAAAATAAAGCGTTTTTCGTGATTTCGTTTGCCCCAATTTTCAGATATTAATCTACTTATAAGTTTAGGGAAATCATCTTTAGTGAAAAAATATCCTTTTTTAGCAACTAGAGCTTTTTTACTAAAACTACCTTCGTATAAATCTGTTTTAAAATCAGGGTATGCGGCTATTTTATCTTCGTTATTAGTTTTTCCATGAAATCTAGCAGCTGTACCTTTACGTTTAGCAAAAGCAAGAGCTAAATGCCTACATTTAACTGTGTCTGCTATAGTTATTTTTCTGTCTCCTATACGTGTATTTTGTTGTTTAAAAGCAGGGATTGTACAATTCAAATTAACTTTATCACCAGCTGAAAAATATCGAATAAAATCACCATCATCGATATAATATCTATGTTTTTCCTTTAGCTTAATACTTTTTCTTGCCTTAAAATGTGCTATTTTATTTTTATTATTTGTCTGGGTTTTATCTGTATCAGGTAATGTTCTTATTTTATATAAATTTGCATGATTGCTAGACTTATCTGAACTGTCCATAAATATATCCTTATCTTTAATAGCATATTATATTATAGTTTAATTTAGGTAGATAACCTTGAAAAAAGAGATCTTATGTGCTTTATTTTGCATTGAATTAAACCTTGTAAGGTTTAAGAAAGTTAATTTTTACTATCTGGATAATAAAATGCCGATACTGTACTTGTTATGAATAAAGGCTAAATTATTAAAATAAACAATTGCTGAATAATAATTTAACATATGCTAATTTATATAAGTTGCAGTTTCATAATCAAGCTATTACCAATGAGTAGCTTAAGTTATTCATCTTTAAATAAAAGCTATATATTTTTTTTACAGGATATAATTTATGGATAGTATTACTCAGTTTGTTTTAGGGGCTTTTGTTGGTGAAAAAGTCGCTGGCAAAGAAATGGGAAAAAGGTCAATGATTTACGGAGGCATCATTGCTACCATTCCAGATTTAGATGTTTTCTGTAAAAATTTTTTTTCTGATTCTGTAGATAAATTTTTATGGCATAGGTCTATTAGTCATTCATTATTATTTGCCATAGTATTGCCATTGTTTTTTGTTTTTCTCGCACAAAAAAAATTATTGTTTAGTAGATATAACATAAAACCTATTAAAATTTATCACTTATTTTTTTGGTGTTTGTTAACTCACAGTTTATTAGATTGCTTAACAAGTTGGGGGACACAGCTTTTTTATCCGTACCCGTATCGAGTTAATATCTCTAGTGTCTTTATTATAGATTTATTTTATACATTACCTTTTGTTATTGCCTTTATTTGGATCTTCGTCAACAACAACCAAACTAGTTATCAAAGAAGAAAAATTGTAAATTATTGTTTGCTAATTACGAGTTGTTACTTAACTATTGGAATAATAAACAAAGTTATTATTGAACAACGTACATCGTTTATGCTACAACGATATAATATAACTTATAATAATATTTATTCTAGTGCTACGTTATCTAATATAATATATTGGAATGTTATTTATACTCGGAATAACA
>CAKNAD010000258.1:0-3242 GCA_929200515.1 Candidatus Gorgonimonas leptogorgiae
TCTTTAACTATATCATCTATCTTTTTAGATGCACCATCAAGATCTTCTTTATTATGATCTGTAGGCCGACGTAACCATTCGGCAAATTGGTTATCAAACTCTGTATTACCCCCTTTATTATTTCCTAGAGACTTAACTTTAATGTCTATTTCTTTAGATATACCACTACTATCTGTTGACTCAGCATCTAATTTTTTAAAATTATCTATTATCTTAGTGATTTCTTTTGTTTCTGGAAACCCTTTAAGATACCAAGATTCTATTATAGCCCGTTTGTTTTTGCATGAAGTAATAAATGTTATTTGGTTATTATTTATATTATTTATACTTTCTATAAGTTTATTGTTTATTCCTGTACCACAACAAATATTTGTTAATATAGATGTATCGAGGACTGTATTATAATCATCAAAGCAGCTGAAAAAATACACTGTTTTATTTAAAATTTTTTCTATATCATAATGATTAAATATTGTTTGGTTTAATAAAGATTTTACAAATAATAATAATTTATTTTCTATATAAATATCTTTTGTACGACATATTGTGAATATAGTTTTAACATATTTTTTTACTAAATCTTTTCTTACATCATTAACCTTACTATTATCTATAGAACTATAGATATTTTCTTGTTTCCTATTATTTTCTTCTCTTAATTTAACTATAAAACCTGTAGTATTGAAATCCATATTATAGGGATTTATCTGGTTTATTTGCTTTTTAACTAATAGAGTTCTATAGAAATCTTTATTCTTTGCTAGTTCTTGTATTTGTTGATCTGTTGCATTAATGAAGATACGCTTTACGTTTGCTATTATATGGAGTCGGTCTCGTAGCAAATAAAAAATAGTTTCCGTAATATCTAATATTTCATTATTATTTAGCTCTATATATCTATATATAAATTTAAGGAAATTTTCGAAAAATAAAATCAAAGAGGGAAGATTGCTAGGGGCATAATCAGTTTGTTTTGTGATATCATATATATATGCTCTAAATTTAGGGTCAGGCGTAGCACCAATTTTTGCATAAACTGAAGTTATTTCATTAAAAAGATAATTTAATTTTTCGTTATTTTTAGATTTTTGGTTAGGGGCAAGGGCAGGAATTGGCTTTTTTTTAGCTGTTACTACATGTTTAATGCTGTTGTCATCTGTATTATTTTTTTTGTGATTATCTATTATCTCATCGATTTTTTTTTTTGCTGGAAATCCTGTAGCAATCCAATCTTTTAGTATATACGATTTGTTTTTGCATGAGGTTATAAATTTTATTTGTTCATTAGTTATATTACACACACTTGATACAAGTTGCTTTTTTGTCCATTTGTGATTACAACAACAAATTTCTGTGAATATAGATGTGTCCGTAATTGAATTACAAGTACTAAAGCAGTTAAAAAAAAATTTTATTGTATATAAAATTTGTTGTACTTCGTTATCAGTAATTTCTCTTGAAGTTAATAAATAATTTATAATTACATATAGCTTGTTATCTATATAAATATCTTTTTCAAGACATATTTCAAATAGATCATTAACAAATGTTTTGATTAAAGATTTTCTTGAACTATCCGTTGTTCTTTTAGATATACATGCAAATATTCGGTTTTTGTTTGTATCATTTTCTGTCATTATTCTAGTTATAGTCTCTATATGCTTGAAGCTGGCTATATATCTTAGGTGCTTGTTATTTTGCAATAATCTATATAAATTTTTATTCTCTGCTAGTTTTTGTATTTTGTCATCTGTTGCATTAGCTAAGTAATTCATGAAATCTTTGTCTATACATATTCGTCCCTCGGCGGGTAAATAAAAAATAGCATCCGTAATATCAAATATTTCATGATTATTTTGTGTTAACTGTTTAGCTATAAGTTTAATAAAATTAAGCCAAAATTCATAGGTGATGATCTCCTTTATAGTCTCATGTTTTATTTTTTTTCTATAATTTATATATTTTGTAACATTAGGGTTAATTTTAACATTGTGTGATTTATAAATTGAATCCATTATATTATAAAAATAATCTAGTATCTTATTTATATTGATAAATTCATCAAATGGTTTAATTGTGATTGTATCTGGAGGATTAGCTGAAGTTGATATTCTATCAGCAATATTTGTTTGAAAAGCTTCAGGAGTTTTAGAAGTTTCAGCTTGATCTTGAATACTAATTGTAGGGTTTGTTGCAAAAACCTTAAATCCTGAAAATTCAGCAGGTATTTCTTGCAGACCAAGGTTATAATTATTTTGATTAGGTGTTGTAAAATTGTTTGTAATTGGTTGGGTCATAATACTTCCTTATATAGTTTTAAGGGATGTATTTTATTATAAAACTATGTTATATACAAACTATACACGTGGCAGTTGGAAATGCGAGTTTTCAGCAGGTGATTATAAATTTTTAGCCAAGGCAATGTTTTGCAGTTTTAATGTTGACTAAATTAAAAAATACTAACGCAGGATAAAAGCTTTAAAAACTTGCACTGTGGGAACAATTAAAAAGATTTATCTTCAAGTAGAAGGTATATAGTTTTAATCTAGAAAACTAAAAATCGAGCTTAGGTATTTTATTTCGATTATGCTCTTCGCTATCGCTATATAGCGAGGGCGATATCGATCTTTTATTGTGTGGTATCAATTCAGGATTAGAATTTGTAGTAGTATTAGGTTTAGCTAAAAAATTAGAGTTATCATTCAACAATGAAAACAGGTCAAAAGATGTAGAGGTATTCTGCCCTTCTAAAAATTTGTTAACTCTATTATCTAGATCTTTAAATATATCATCATCTATTTGCTCAGGGGCCAAGGCTTTATCTGTATCTTGAAAGTTAGTAGATGTAGGGGAACGGGAGCTACCTAACCATTCTAAAAATATGCTATCAAAGTTTTCATTATTACCTGTTAGATGAGCATTAACTATACGCCTACAATCTATTTCTTTAGATATATCATCATCATCTATTTGCTCAGGATCTAAAGCTACAGATGCTAGGTGGCTATCTTCTGTTTCAGTTAAAGCGATGGTATTAGGTTGTGGTTTACTGGGGTATGTAGACTTTATTATTACATTCTTAGTACTGTGGTAATTGGTATTGTTTTTTTTGAAATGATTTATTATCTGGGCAATTTTTTTTGTTGCTGGAAATCCTTTAAAAATCCATGGTTGCATTATCTTCCATCTGTTTTTGCATGAGGTAATAAATTGTATTTGTTCATTATTTAGATTACAGATAC
>CAKNAD010000258.1:3252-4052 GCA_929200515.1 Candidatus Gorgonimonas leptogorgiae
GATTCTAGGTTAGTATCTATATCAATATCTTTTTTAGAACATATTGTAAATATTTTTGTGGCATGTTCTTGTATTAAATCTTTTCTTGCTTTATCAGCACTGCTTTTATCTATAAATGAACAAATTTTTTTTTCTTGTTTTTTATTATATTTTATTCTTGATTTAGTAAAATCCTCTATATTATTTAAGTCTATATACTCTAGTTTCTGTTTAAGTAGCAAAGACCTATAGAAGTCTTTATTCGCTGCTAGTTCTTGTATTTGCTTGTCTGTTAAATTAATAAAGTTATCCATTAGACTTGGTCTTATCAATAGATGCTGACAAAAAAGAGCATCTATAATATCGAATATTTCATTATTCTTTTGTTTAAAATGTACAAATAAAAGTATAGTTAGTCTTCTAAAAAAGCGATACAATTTTTCTATTTTTTCTTTATCTTTATCATTACGATCATTAAGTTTATTTGTTTTTTTCTGGTCTATATATCTTTCCAACTTAGAGTTCATTGCAAAACCATGTGATTTATAAAGTAAAGCTATTTTATCTTTGAAATAATCTAGCATTCTATCTTTAGTTCCCAATTCACAAAACGGTTTAATTGTGATTTTATTTAAGCTATTAGCTGGAGTTGATAGTCTATCAGTAACATTTGTTTGAGAAGTTTCAGCTTGCTCTTGAATACTACTTGTAGGGCTCGTTGTATAAACCTCAAAATCTGAAAATTCAGCAGATTCTGTTCTTTCTTCACTAAGATTATCGTTATATTGATTAGTTGTTGTAAAATTGTTTGTAATTGGTAG